>DAIDKA010000222.1 GCA_027451085.1 Gammaproteobacteria bacterium | reverse complement strand
GCTCTACCGACTGAGCTAACACCCCATGGCGGGTGGCCGGAACCGGCCCGGGGGCGGGCCCCGAAGGGCGCGCATCATACCTCATCCGTGTGCGCTACAGGGCAGCGCGCTGCAGGGCGCGCTTCAGGCAAACGAAGGCCGCTGCTGCGCGGAGCTGAACTGGGCTGACTGGGCGAAGCGCTGCGCCAGCCGGGCCAGCAGGGCAGAACGGCGCGTGTCCCGCGTGCCGGGGTCGGGAGAGCGGAAGCGCAGTTCGATCTGTGCTTCGGTGGCGTCGATCTTCATGAGAAAGCAGGTGGCGCCGGACTGTTCGTCGAGAACTTCATGCGCAGCGCCGAGCGCGATGCCCCGGGCGACTTCGAGATCGCTGTCCCGCGGCAGGTGGATCGCGATGCTGGCCGGCCAGCGTGCGAAGCCTTCACCGACATTGATGCTGGCCTGGCTTGCGGCAATGCTGTTGGGCACGATCAGTGAGCGTCCGTCCGGCAAGGACAGCGTGGTATAGCCCAGTGAAATGCTCTCGACGGTGCCGACCTCGGTGCCCGTGGGCGCCGCCATCTGCAGCGTGTCCCCGAGCTTGAAGGGCCGGTAGAGCGTGATGGCGAACCCTGCAATGAGGTTGCCCAGGGTGCTTTGCGCCGCCAGGCCGACAACCACGGAGGCGATGCTGGCGCCTGCCAGCAGGGCCGTGCCCATGGCCCGCAGCATCGGGATCAGGTGCGCGTACAGGATCAGCATCACGACCCAGATCAACGCGGACAGAATCTGCTGCAGGAAGCTGGCCGTGGTGCGGTCGATGTGTGCGTGCCGCGCCATCGCCGCGCGGGCCGCGGCCTTCACAGCGCTGGAGAGCACGAAGGCGGCGAAGACAAAGAGCGCGAGATACACGAACGCGCCGATGGGGTCGTCGGGGTGCAGGAAGGAGAGCATGTCGTGCTCGCCGAGTTTCAGGTCATGCATCTACCGGTCGCCCTTGAACGGGCCCTCGAACTGAAAATAGCTGACGGCGTTGTCGCCGCCGTCGGCAAACCACAGGCGGTTGACCAGCATGGCGCCCGGCCTGCCGGGCGGGCGCCGGTCGGCGCCCGCCGACAGTCCGGCCGTGCGTGAATCCGCCGCCAGCGGGAATTCGGTCACGACTCCCTTGAGCGTGACCCTGCCCACGACGGCGCCGCGCGTGTACCAGAGGTTGCGGTCCGGGCCCACGGCGATGTTGATGGGTGAACCGCCCCGTGGCGACAGCGGGTATTCGGTGACTTTGCCATCCAGGGTGATGCGGCCGATGCGGTTGCCATCCGTGCTCTGGCCGTCCATGCCACCGGAGAGTTCCACGAACCACAGCGCGCCATCGGGGCCGGCAGTGATGTCGCCGGGACCGCTGTCCGGGCGCGGCAGCGTGAACTCACTGAAAACACCCTGTGGCGTCAGCCGTCCGATGCGGTTCGCGCGGTACTCGGAGAACCAGACGTTGCCGTCGGCGCCGAGGGCGAGGGCGCGCGGGCCGCTGTTGGCGGTGGGTGGCGTGAACTCGGTGATCACGCCCTGCGGGGTGATGCGGCCGATCTTGCCGGCGGCGAACATGCCGAACCAGATGCTGCCATCGCCGCCCAGTGCGATGGCGCGCGGCTGGCTGGCCGGCGTGGGGATCTCGAACTCACTGATGACGCCCTCGGGGGTGATGCGCCCGATGCGGTTGCCCAGGTGCTCGGAGAACCACATGTTGCCGTCGGCGCCCAGGGCGATGATGCGCGGGGCGCTGCCGGCATGCGGCAGGGGAAACTCGGCGAGGCCGGTGCCATCCGGGTTCATGCTCCCGATGCGGTTGCCACTGGCTTCGGTGAACCAGATGCGGCCATCCGGGGCGACGGCCACCGTGGTCGGGCCGCTGCGCGCCCGCGGCAGGGGGATGGCATGCAGTTTCGCGTCGGTGGTCATGGCCTGCGGATGCCGCGGCAGCCATTGCTGCGGGGTGACATCGACCGCCAGGGCCGCCGTGGCGGTGATGGCAAGGTACATGAGCGCCGGGCGCATCGCGCGCGAGTGTTTCATTGGCATCTGCCCTCCTGTGGTTCATTTAAGATCACCGGCCATGAGCGCGCAAGACAGCATCGCCTTCCCCCCGGGTACGACTTCGGTGACGCGGCGCGCAGCCCTGGGCGGGCTTGCGCTGCTGACGCTGGTCAACCTGCTGAACTACCTGGACCGCTATCTACTGGCCGCGCTGCTGCCGCAGATCAAGGCCTCTGGGCTGTCGCTGTCCGACTTCGAGCTGGGCACGCTGATGACAGGCTTCATCATCGTGTACCTGCTGGCCGCGCCGTTGTTCGGGGCGCTGGGGGACCGCGGCCGGCGGCCGCGCCTGATCGCGCTGGGCGTCGCCCTGTGGAGCCTGGCCACCGCCGCATCCGGCCTGGCGCGCGGTTATGCGCAGCTGTTCATCGCCCGCGCAGCCGTTGGCGTGGGTGAGGCCGCCTACGGCACCATCGCGCCGGCGCTGCTGGCGGACTATTTCCCGCGGACCATCCGCGGGCGCGCCTTCGCGGTGTTCTATATGGCCATTCCGGTGGGCTCCGCGCTGGGCTACGTGTTCGGGGGGCTGGCGGCGCAGGCCTGGAGCTGGCGCGCCGCATTCCTGCTGGCGGGACTGCCGGGCGCGCTGCTGGCCGCGTGCCTGCTGTGGCTCTGCGATCCACCGCGCGGCGTGCAGGAGCCCGAAGCGGCCCGGGCGCCTGTGGCGGCAGGCGTGGGCGCCACGCTGTCCTTGTACGCGGCCCTGCTGCGCCGGGCGCCCTACACGCTGACCGTGCTGGGTTATGCGGCTTACACCTTCGCCATGGGCGGACTCGCCTTCTGGATGCCGACCTTCCTGATGCGGGAGCGCGGGCTGCCCTCGGCGCAGGCAACGACCGCCTTCGGCGTGGTGGTGGTGGTGACGGGATTCCTGGGCACTTTTGCCGGGGGCTGGCTCGGGGACCTGTGGCAGAAGCGTTCATCGCAGGCCTACCTGTGGCTGTGTGGCGTGGCAACGCTGCTGTCGGCGCCGGTGGCAGCCGTGGCGCTGATGGCGTCCGCGCGCGAGTTGTACTACCCCGCGCTGGTCGCTGCGGAGCTGCTGCTGTTCATGTCCACGGGACCGGTGAATTCGGCCATCGTCAACCTGGTGTCACCGGCGCAGCGGGCTTCAGCGGTGGCCCTGAGCGTATTCGCCATCCACGCGCTGGGTGACGTGGTGTCGCCGGCGCTGATCGGCGCGCTGTCCGACCGCTGGTCGCTGCGTCTGGCGGTGCTGGTGGTGCCGGTGGCCGTTGCGGCCAGCGGCATTTTATGGCTGGCGGCCGCCATGGCGGCACGCACCGCACAAGGGACAGATGTCCGGTCCGCGGCGCATTGATAACATGCACGCCGCACGCACAGGCAGCAGGGTTCAAATTGGCGTCTGAAAAACTCAACACCCGGGCCGCCGGCATCGTCGGCATCGCCGTGCTGTGCAGCCGGGTGCTGGGCCTGGCGCGAGAACAGGTGTTCGCGGCGCTGTTCGGTGGCGGCCTGCTGCTGGATGCCTTCACGGTGGCCTTTCGCATCCCCAACCTGCTGCGCGACCTGTTTGCCGAGGGCGCGCTGTCCACGGCCTTCGTCACCACCTTCAGCCGCACCTTCCAGCAGGATGGCGCAGCCCAGGCATTCCGGCTGGCGAGCCGGGTGGCAACGCTCGCCATCGTGGCGATCAGCGCCATCACCATCCTGGGGATCCTGTTTGCGCCGCAGCTGGTGGGAGTGCTGGCGCCGGGTTTTGATGCCTCCAAGGCGGCGCTGACCGTCACCCTGACGCGGATCATGTGGCCGTTCATATTGCTGGTGTCGGTTTCGGCACTGGTGATGGGCCTGCTCAACGCGCGCAATGTGTTCGGCATCCCGGCCATGGCCTCCAGCTTTTTCAACCTGGGGTCGATCGTCGGCGGAGTGGCCGTGGGCTGGTGGCTGGACCCGTACTTCGGCCCGCGCGGCCTGATGGGCATGGCCGTCGGCACCCTGATCGGCGGGGCGATGCAGCTCGGCATGCAGCTGCCGGCGCTGCGGCGGCTGGGATATGTGTTCCGGCCCGAGTTCACCTGGCGGGACCCGCGCGTGCGTGAGGTGCTGAGGCTGATGGGGCCGTCGGTCATCGCCGGTGCCTCCACCCAGGTGAACGTCATGATCAACTCGGTCTTCGCCTCGGAACTTGGCAACGGGCCGCCATCGTGGCTGTCAATCGCCTTCCGGCTGATGCAGCTGCCGCTGGGGGTGTTCGGCGTGGCGCTGAGCACCGTGGCATTGCCGCTGCTGGCGCGCCTGGCGGCGGCCGGCAACGAGGACGGCTTCCGCAGCGAGCTGGCCCGTGGCATCCGCCTGGCCTTTCTCATGACCATTCCCTCGACCATGGGGCTGATCGTGCTCGCCGAGCCCATCATCTCGGTGCTGTACCAGCATGGCCGCTTCACGGCCGAGCAGACCCACGGGGCCGCCGGCGCGCTGCAGTACTACGCTTTGGGGCTGGCGGGCTACGCATCGCTGAAGGTGCTGGTGAACGCCTTCTATGCGCTCGACATGCGCCGCACGCCGATGTTCGTGAGTTTCGCGGCCGTGGGTCTTAATCTGCTGCTGAACGGCCTGTTCACCTGGCATCTGCACTGGGGACACCGGGGACTGGCGTTCTCCACCGCCTGCGTGGCGTCCACCAATTTCCTGGTGCTGTTCGTGCTGATGCGGCGGCGGCTGGGAAGCTTCGAGTCCGGCGCGCTGCTGTCGTTGGCGCTGAAGGTGAGTGCGGGCTCGGCGGCCATGGCGCTGGTGTGCCTGGCCAGCAGCCACTGGCTGGTGCCCGGCTGGGCCGCGTTGAAGCCGGGCCTGCGCGCGCTGTGGCTTGCGGTCACCGTCTGCGCGGGCGCACTGGTGTTCCTCGGCTGCACCTCGGTGCTGCGCGTGCCGGAGCTGGCGGTTGTCACCAGCGCCTTCATGCGCCGGTTGAGGCGCCGGAAAGCCCCTCAGTAGTAGTGCGTGTAGTCCGGCGCCTGCCAGCCGCCGCCCAGGTCAGTGACCAGGGACACGGCCGTGGTCTGCTGCAGCACCCGCATCTGCGCCAGTGAAACGCGCGCGGTCAGCGCCGTGGTCTGGGCGACCATCACGGCGGTCATGTCCGCCGTGCCGGCTTTGTACTGGTTGATGGTGAGCTTTTCCGACAGGTCCGCCGCCTGTGAATCCTGAGTCAGGATGTCGAATTCCTTGCCGTAGATGTTGGCCGAGGCGAGATCGTTCTCGACATCCTGGAAGGCGGTGATCACGGTCTGGCGGTAGGAGGCGATGGCCGAGGCGTAGGCATCACGGGCCTGGTCCACCTGCGCCTTGCGACCGCCGAAGTCGAGCAGGGTCTGCGACAGCGAGCCGGCCACGGAGTGCGACATGTTGCCGGAGTCGAACAGAGTGTGCAGCGCAGTGGATGTGAAACCGTAATCACCGGTGAGTGTGATGGACGGGAAGTACGCCGCTTCCTGCACGCCGATGATGGCGTTGGCCGCGGCCATCTGCCGTTCCGCGGCGGCGACATCGGGACGGCGCTTCAGCAGTTCCGACGGCAGGCCGGACGGCAGGGCGGGGGCCGGCAGATTCCATTCGTCGAGCGGCGCAATGCTGAACACCGTGGCGGCTCTGCCGATGAGGGCCGCGATGCTGTTCTCCAGCTGGGCGCGCGTCAGGATGATGCTCTGTTCCTGGTTCTGGGCCGAGTACACCTGGGTCTGCGCGCTGAGCACGTCAGTCTTGGCCGCGGTACCGGCAACATAGCGGTTCTGCGTGATCTTCAGGGTGAGCGCGTAGGCGGTTTCGGTATCCGCCAGCATCTTGCGCTCGGCATCGGCTCCTCGCAGCTGCAGGTAGGCGATGGCCAGTGCGCTCTGGGCGGACAGCCGGGCGTAGGCAAGATCGGCGGCGCTGGCCTCGGAGCTGGCCTTGGCGTTTTCCAGCTGGCGGCGCAGCTTGCCCCAGATGTCCAGTTCCCAGGTCGTACTGCCGGCCATCTGGTACGTGGTATGAGGTTGTCCGGGCACCACCTGGCCGGCAGGGCCGCCGGTATTGGTGGCGCCACCGGTCAATCCGAAGGTGGGCCACAGGGCAGAGCGGTCCTGGCGCACCACGGCACGGGCCTGGGCATAGGCCGCCGCGGCCTGCGCAATGTTCTGGTTGCTGACCACGACCTGATCTTCCAGGCCGTTGAGTATCGGGTCGTTGAAGACGGTCCACCAGCGGTCGGCCAGCTGCGCCTGCGGGCCCTGGGCTGCGGGGGCGCCCTCATGGCCGGTGTTCTTGTAATGATCGATGCCCGTGCCACCGGTCGCCTCCGGGCGCTTGTAATCGGGGCCGATGGCGCAGGCGGACAGCAACGCAGTGCTCACGGCAAAGGACACCAGCAAGCGGGCAGGACGGCTGATTTGCAACATCCGGAGGTCCTTGGAAGGTGCGGCAATCATAGGGGTGGCGCTGGCCGAGGTCGAGTCGTTTGCATGAACCGTCGCCCATGAGGCATGGATGGCACCGGGCCTGCCTCAGGTGGCAGCCGGCTCAACCCGGACTGATGGTGAAAAGCGGATCCAGCCGTACCGCGGTGAGCGTCTGGGCGTCGGTCAGCAGCCACCGCCCCGGCCAGGGCGCAGGATGCAGCGTCGCGATGGCGAGGGACCGCTGCGGTTCTACCTGGAATCCTGCGTCCTCGAGCCGGATGGCAATGTCGGTGAAATTGAGCCACTGCCGCGTCAAGGGGTGCTGGCATTTGTAGAACGCCTCCTTGGCGCTGAAGATCAGCGTCGCAAGCCCGACCGCCTGCGCTTCGGGCAGCGCGTGCAGATGCTGCAGCTCCTGCGGCGTGCAGATGCGGCGCCACAGCCGCGGAGCCACGCTGTCGCGGGCCTCTGCATCCAGTCCCAGCGCCAGTACATCAGTGGTGCGCGCGACCGCGGCCGCATACAGGCCGCGTGTGTGGGTGATGCTGCCGGCGATGCCCTGCGGCCACAGCGGCGCGCGCTCGGCATCGTTCAGGAGTTCAAAACCATGGATGCCGAGGGTTGCCAGCGCGGCGCGCGCGCAGGCGCGGCCGGCGGCGAATTCGCCCGCACGCTTGGCGACAGCATGCGCGATCGCAGCGGCTTCCCCGGGCAGCAGCACCCGGGCAGGCTGTGGGACGCTGCTTTCAAAGGCAATGACGCCGCGGCCACACAGCGCTTCAAGCCGCGCCGAGCGCGTCACATGGCCGCGCTCAGGATTCAAACGGAAGGGGATTTGAGAGCATTGTCAAACAATTCAACCAGAACCCGGCACGGCATTCAAATCACGGCATGGCTGGAGTAGACTCGCTTCTGCCCTGTACGTTGCTTGACACTGGTTTTCTAATATTTGGAGTAATACATGCCGCGAACCACCCGCCGTAAACGGATTCTCTGGACTTCAGATGAACTGAAGCTTTTGAAAAAGTTGGCAGGCAAGGAAAGCGTGCGCAAGATTTCCCGTCAGTTGAAGCGCAGCGAGGCGGCCATCCGCTTCAAGGCCTGGCAGAAGCGCATCACGCTGGCAGCAAGGAAATCCGGAACGAAGGTGAAGAAGAAGGCCAAGAAACGCGCCTGACCCGAACCTGCCTGTTGCATGACTGCATGACTGCATGACTGCAAGATGCCGGGCGCCCCTGGTCGGAGGCAGTTCGACCGGGGGCGGTCAGGTTCTGGCATTCCGGCAGCCGGCAGAACCCTCGTATCCTGGCCGCAGGGCCGTCATAAAAGATTAACAGTATGCTCCGCAGCAGGTTGCGGTGCATCACAAAACCCGGCATCGAGGCGTAATAACATCCCGCTGGTGATCAAACCGCCTGCACGGGGAGCATGATGTCAAGTGAGCTGGCAGGTCTGCTGAGGCAGAAGTCGCTGCGTGCGCTCTTCCAGCCCATCATTGACCGCAGGACGCGCGTGCCGATTGGCCATGAGGGCCTGATCCGCGGCCCTTGCGACTCGCCGCTGCACCTGCCCGGTGACCTCTTTGCCGCCGCGGCGCTGGCGGACCGCACCCTTGACCTGGAGCGCGCCTGTATCGATGCAGTGTTGCGGGATTTCTCCGCGCTGGAACTGCCCGGCCGTCTTTTCATCAACGTGCTGCCCCAGACGCTCCTCGGCTGGGAGGGCTTTGCTGGCTGGCTGGAGCAGGCCCTGGCCTCGTACCGGCTCGATCCGCACGAGATCGTGGTTGAAATCACCGAACACGGTGTGACAGAGGACCACAGCCGGCTGACCGCTGCAGTGGTGGTGCTGCGGGCGACGGGCTGCGATATCGCGCTGGACGATCTGGGCGCAGGCGCATCCGGCCTCAAGACCTGGTCGGTGATCCGGCCTGATTTCGTCAAGGTTGATCGCTACTTCGTCTCAGGTATAGAAGATGACCCTGTGCGCGCCGAGATCCTGCGCTCGGTGGTGGATATGGCGTGCACCCTGGGCTGCCGCGTGATCGCCGAAGGGGTGGAAAACGCAGCGCAGTGCGAACTGGTGCTGGACCTGGGTGTGGATCACGTGCAGGGTTACTTCCTGGGCCACCCCCAGTCGGTGCCGCGGGTGAGTGCGGGTGCCCTGGCGCCATTTGACCGTGCTCCGGCTGTGATGGCCGACTGCGCCGAGCATCTGGCGCGCGAGGTGCCGCCGCTTACCACGGCGGACACCGTGGGAAGAGCCGCCGAGCTGTTCCGGCTGGAGCCTGCCTGGAGTGCGCTCGCGGTCGTTGAGGGTGGCCGCCCGGTGGGCCTGATCCGGCGTGATCAGCTGCTCACGTTGCT
>DAIDKA010000221.1 GCA_027451085.1 Gammaproteobacteria bacterium | reverse complement strand
CGCGCACCGAGGCGTAGCGCGGCGAATCGAGCAGGGAGGCGTAATCCTGCACGCTGGCGGCCGCGCTGCGGTAGGCCCGAAACGCCGCCTCCCCCAGGGAGCGCACGCCCTGCGAGACCTCGGCGCTGAGCTCGCGCAGGCTGGGGCCATGCCAGTCCGTCCCCGCCTTGATCCCGAACAGATTGTTGCCCGGCGCATGGCGCCCCCAGCCGGTCTCCAGCGCGGCCTGCGCCAGGATGCCCACGGGACTCACGCCCAGGGCCTGGGCAGCTGCGCGCGCGCTGGGCGCGATGGCGGCGATGAAGGCGCGGGCCCGGCGCTGCAGCGATTCCTCCTCCGCCCCACCGGGGCCGGCCGCGGCCGCGTCGTTCGCGGCATGCAAGGAGGAGCCTGTGGCGCCGGCCGGCAGCGCCACCGGCAGACCGACCGCGGCCGCTGCGCGTGGAGCCGGCGCATGCGGCAGCGTCCCGGCGGATCCCGAGGCGGGCGACGAGGCCGCGCCTGCGACGCCGTCGCCAGGCTTCGCACCGGCGCCGTAGCGGGTCGCCAGCTCGCGGGCAAGGAAACTGCCCAGGCCGATGCCCGAGCCTTGGCTGACCACGTCGGCCACCTGCTGGCTGAACAGCGACTCGAACATCGGGCCGCCGCTGTCGCCCAGGAGATCGGGCCCCAGCTTGACGGTGTTGGCGCTTTTCAGCAACTCCTGCACCAGCAGGGCCTCGAACTGCCGACTCACCGCGCGGATGGTCGCGGGGGGAATCCACCACGGTCTCGACATCCGTGAGCACGCCCTGGAAGTCCGGGGTCAGCGCCTCCACGGCGGTGTCGGGATTGACCTCGCGGATGGCACGGATGCAATCCGCGTAGTGCTGCGCGCCGCCGTCAGGCAGGTCGTCGCGGTTGACCGAGGTCAGCACCACGTACTTGAGCTTCATCAGCGAGACGGTGCGGGCCGCGTTTGCCGGTTCCTCGGGGTCCAGCCAGCCGCGCGGGTTGCCGGTGTCCACCGAGCAGAAACGGCAGGCCCGGGTGCACACCGCGCCCATCAGCATGATGGTGGCAGTGCCCGCGTTCCAGCACTCCCCGATATTCGGGCACCTGGCTTCCTCGCACACCGTGGCCAGACGATGCTCGCGCACCACGTTCTGCACGGCGCTGTAACCCGTGCCCGCGGGCATCCTGGCGCGCAGCCAGGCGGGCTTACGGCCGGCCGGCACGCTGGTCTCATCCCCCTTGAGCGGCGCCCGCACCCCATCGCGGATGGCCGTGAATCCCTGCGGGGTGAGGTACTTCTCCCCGCTGCGGGCCTGCGGCGGCTCCTGCACGACGGAGATGCTCTTGAGTTCGGACATGACCCTATTGTACCCGACGGGTCAAGCCTGGCCGGCAAGCTCTGCGTCGAGCGCCGTAAGGCGTTCGGGCGTGCCGATGTCGTGCCACTGCCCCGCATACGGCTCTCCACCCAGGCGGCCGGCAGCGATGGCCCGCCGCAGCAGCGGCAGCAATGGAAACCGGCCCGGCTGGCAACCCTCGAACAGCGCCGGACTGTACAGGCCGATGCCGCTGTAGGTCAGCCGCGGGCCCTCCTTCGCGACGATCCGGTCTCCTGCAAGCACGAAATCCCCGCGCGGGTGCTGCGGCGGATTGGGCACCAGCACCAGTCGGGCGTCGGTGCCGGCATCGAGGGGCCGCAGGCTCGCGAGGTCGAAGTCCGTCCAGGTGTCCGCGTTCACTACCAGGAAGGGCGCAGGGCCCAGCTGCGGCAGCGCCTGGAAAATACCGCCGCCGGTCTCCAGCGCCGGCCAGGGTTCGGGACTGTAGGTGATGTGTACACCGTAGGTCGCGCCATCTCCAAGCGCCTGACGGATCAGTTCTCCCAGCCAGGCAGTATTGATGACGACGTCACGCACCCCGGCTCGAGCCAGCGCCGCCAGGTGCCAGCTGATCAGAGGCCGGCCGCCCACGCTCAGCAGTGGCTTGGGCGTGGTGTCAGTCAGCGGGCGCATGCGTTCGCCACGCCCGGCGGCCAACAGCATCGCCTTCATGCAGACGCTCTCATGCAGCAGTCCTTACGCCTGGCCGCCGCAGGCATGCCCGGCGCCGGCGCGCAGTTCTTCCTCCACCCGTGCATTGGCCTTGGGTAGTTCCACCGCGTACAGGTCCAGCAACCTGTTGAGCTCCCGGAGCTGCGGGTAGCTCGCGCACACCTGCTGCAGGTAGCGCAGGGTCAGCGGCAGGTCCTTGAGGTAGCCGGGCTTGCCATCCCGGTGCCACAGGCGCGCGAAAATGCCCAGCACCTTCAGGTGCCGCTGCACGCCGGCAAGATCGAACCAGCGCAGCATCTCGTGCTCGTTGGCGCCGGCCGCATGCGAGCCACGCTCAGCCATGCGGCTGCGATAGGCCCGCACCCATTCCCGGACCTTCTCATGCGGCCAGCTGATGTACAGGTCCCGCAGCAGGGACACGAGGTCGTAACCCACCGGACCCCGCAGCGCGTCCTGGAAATCGATGATGCCGGGGCTGTTGCGGCGGGTGACCATGAGGTTGCGCGAGTGGTAGTCCCGGTGCACGAACACGGGCGGCTGGCCCAAGACCTCCTCCACCAGGAACTCGAACGCCGCGGTGATCACCCCCGCCTGCTCACGCGTGGGGGGCAGCTGCAGGTGGTGGTGCAGGAACCACTCCGGCATCAGCGCCATTTCGCGCACCAGCGCTTCACGGTCATAGGGCGGAAGTTCCAGGGCCGCATCACGGCCGCGCACCTGGAAATCGGCCAGCGCCGTCAAAGCATCGCCGTAGAGCTTGTCGGCATCCCCGCCTGCGTTCAGCACCGACAGGTACTGCCTCGATCCCAGGTCTTCGAGCAGCACCAGGCCGCGCTCGATGTCGAAATCGAACACCCGTGGCACATGCACACCGGTGGTCTCCAGCATGGCGCTCACGTTGAGATAGGGCCGCACGTCCTCCTTGCCCGGGGGCGCATCCATCACGATGGCCGAACCCTCCGGAGTAAAGACCCGGAAATAACGCCGGAAACTGGCGTCGGCCGAAGCCGGTTCGATCCGCTGCGGCGACAGCCGCAGTTCCTGGGTAACCCAGCGCCGGACCAGGTCCAGCCGTTCATCAGCGACAGACATAGCCTTTCATTATAATCCCGGCGCAGATGCCGTACGTGCGCCCGTCCCAGAACAATGAACCCGAGGTCGCCGTGCGGCCTGATTGCCGCCCAGGGCTGGTGCTCGCCGCCCTGCTGTTGCTGGCAGGCATGGTTGTGCCCGCGCATGCCGGGGAACCGGTCCGGGCCAGCTGTCCGGCTCCAGGCGTCGCTCCCCGCTCCCGGTCCTCGCCCACCCGGCTGCCGCGACCCACCATGGGCGACACCTTCGATATCACCAGCGACAAGGCCATCTGGGGCCTGGACGGCCGCGGCACCCTGTCCGGCAACGTCGTCATCCATGAGGGCGGCCGCCAGATCAGCTCCAAGGATGCCGAGTTCGACCAGAACACTGGCGTGATCACTGCCCTGGGGGCCGTGCATTACAGCGACCCGCTGATGGTCGTCAGCGGCAGCAGCGGGCACTACTCCCCTACCGGGGGCGCAAGCTTCCACGACGCACAGTTCGAGTTTCTGCAGCGAGAAGCGCGCGGCACCGCCACGGACATGGAACTGACCCCGGCGGGGCTGGTGCTGCTCTCGGACGTCACCTTCACCACCTGTCCCACCGGTGAGGAATTCTGGCACATACACGCCAATTCCCTGACCCTGGACGGCGACCAGCACACGGGCACGGCCCGCGGCGCCAGCCTGCGCCTGGACGATGTCCCGGTGATGTACCTGCCGTGGCTGTCGTTCCCGCTGGACAATGTGCGCAAGACCGGCTTCCTGTTCCCGAGCCTGGGCAGCAACAGCCGCAGCGGCGCGGAAATCACCGCGCCGTGGTACTGGGACATCGCGCCCAATTACGACCTGACCCTGGAACCCAGCATTTACAGCCGCCGCGGCCTGGACGCCGCCGGCGACGCGCGCTACATGACCGACGACCAGAGCGGCGAGCTCATCTGGCACTACCTGCCCCACGACTCGGAGGCGGCGGCCGAGGGCATAAACCACGCCGACCGCAGCTACGTGCACCTGGTACAGACCGCGGAACTGCCGGACAACGTCCGCGTGCACATCGACGCCGCCAACGTCGGCGATTCGCAGTACTTCCAGGACTTCGGCGAGGGGCCGGCCGGCACCAGCGTCGTCTACCTGGATCGCGAGGCCGAAGTAAGCTACCGCAACCTCAACTGGCAGCTGCTGGCCCAGGTCCAGCAGTACCAGGAACTCGACGGCATCTCCCAGGCGCTGGTGTCCGATTACCGACCCTATGCCCGCCGGCCGCGCCTGGTCGCCGATGGTGACTTCACCACGGGGCCCGGCGACATCCTGCACTACGGGGTCGATACCGAGATCGTGGACTTCGACCGCGCCTTCGGCGTCACCGGCTGGCGCATGGACACCCGGCCCCACGCGATGCTGGACTTCGAGGGCCCCGGCTGGTTCGTCCGTCCCGGCGTAGCCTACGAATTCACCCAGTACATGCTGCAGAACACCGCCTTCGGCCAGGACGCCAACCCCACACGCGCCCTGCCCACGGCCAGCTTCGACACCGGTCTGACGTTCGAGCGTCCGGTGGGGACCGACGGCGGACGCACGCTGACGCTCGAGCCGCGCATGCTGTACGTCTATACACCCTACCGGAACCAGGACCAGCTGCCGATCTTCGACACGGCCCTGCCGGACCTCAACATCGTGGAGCTGTTCAACACCAACCGCTTCGTCGGTTACGACCGCGTGAGCGACGCCAACCAGGTGACCACGGCCATCACCACGCGCCTGCTGGACACGGCCTCCGGCCAGCAGTTCCTGTCCGCCACCCTGGGGCAGACCTACTACTTCACCCAGCCGCAGGTGCTGGCGCCTGAAAATCCCCAGACAGGATCGCGCTCCGACCTGGTGGCCGAGGTGTCCCTGGCCGCGTACGAGCACTGGAATGTGAACGCGGGGCTGCAGTGGGACCCGCAGATGAGCCGCAGCGACCGCACCGTCATCGAGCTGCAGTACAAACCGGCCAGCGATGCCGTGATCAACGTCGCCTACCGCTTCCAGCGTGACACCCTGCTCGAGCAGCAACTGGCTGCCGCCGAGGGCAACCCCACCTCCAGCAGCCTGGACCAGATGGAGCTGTCCACCGCCTGGCCGGTGGCCGACCACTGGAACCTCTACGGCCGGGTGGTCTATGCCCTGGACGAGCACCAGACCCTGGAGCGCTTCGCCGGCTTTGAATACCATTCGTGCTGCTGGGCCGTGCGTCTGCTCGGGCGCCGTGCGCTGTCCGACAGCACCGGCCGCCAGGACACGGGCATATTCCTGCAGCTGGAACTCAATGGCCTCGCAAGTGTCGGATCCACTGCCGGCACTTTCCTCGGCAACTCCATTCAGGGATACTCCCCCACCTCTCCAACCCCTTGAACCTCATGAAAAAACCTTTTCCCAGCCGGCAGACCCTGTTTTGCGGACTGCTGGCGCTGCTGCTGGC
>DAIDKA010000220.1 GCA_027451085.1 Gammaproteobacteria bacterium | reverse complement strand
CCAGACCGATCATCCCCCTGCCCTTGATGGTCAGGCTGTCGCGGCGCACGAAGGCTTCCTCGCCGTCCTGCGCCCGCACGAAAGTGCCGTTGGTGCTCTGGTCGATGAGCACGAATTTGTAGCGGTTGATCTCGATGCGCGCGTGCATGCGGGAGATCAGGTTGCCCTTGACGACCAGGTCATTGTCCTCGGAGCGGCCGATGACCACCGAGGAGCGGCGTTCATCGAGCACGACCTCGCGTTCCTGCAACTGCAGACGCAGGCGCCGCGGGGCTGCAGCAAAGCGCGACAGCACGACCTGCTGGATCACGCTGGTGTTGTCGTCAGGCTGCCACAGGACCTCGTGCAGCACGACCTCACCACCCTGGCCCTTCAGGGTGGCCACGTCCACCTGGCGCACCGAGGCGCGCCAATGGGGCTCCAGCCGGTCCACCACCGCCGCCGTGATCATGATCTGGCCCGCCTTGGCCTGGCTGGTCATGCGGTTGGCGGTGTGCACCGTGGAACCGAAGACGTCGCGGCTTTCCAGCATCACCGGACCATAGTGGCACCCGATGCGGATGGCCACCGGATGGCCAGCGGTCTGCAGCTGGGAGTGGCGCGTGATGTGCTGCTGCATCTGGGCGGCGGCAGCCAGCGCCCGGTCGGCGGTCGGAAAGGTCGCCATGATCTCATCGCCCATGGTCTTGATGACCGTGCCCTGGTGCTGCTCCGTCGCGCTGCGCATGACATCGATGCAGATGGCCACAACGTCACGGGCGCGCAGGTCGCCCATCTGCTCGTACAGCCGGGTGGAACCCACTACGTCCGCGAACAGGATCGCCAGTTCAATGTCCTTCCCCATCGACTTGACAGATTACACCATTGCAGCCTGCCGCAGCAGGTCCGCGCCCGCCCCTGGCGCGCGCGATCCCTCGCTCAGCAGGCGCCGGTATTCACGCGCACCGGGCAGCCCTGAATACAGCCCCAGCATGTGGCGGGTGATCTGCGGCAGCCGTCCTCCGCGCGCCAGGGCGCGCTCGGCATACAAGGCCATGCGCTCAAGCAAAGCCATGCGCGAAGGCGCCGCCTCGCCCGGTGCTGCAAACAGCGCCGCATGCAACTGCGCCAGCAACCAGGGCCGGTGATAGGCCTCCCGGCCCAGCATCACCCCGTCGCACCAGGAAAGTGCCTCACGCACGGCGGCAACGTCGCGCAAGCCGCCGTTGAGCACCACGGGCAGACCCGGGAAGCGCTCCTTCATGGCGCGGGCAATGTCGTATCGCAATGGCGGCACTTCGCGGTTCTCCTGCGGCGACAGCCCGCCCAGCACTGCCTTGCGGGCATGGATGATGATGGCTGCAGCGCCCGCCTGGTGCACCCCCTCGATGAAGCCCGTGAGCGCTCCGGCATCATCGTCGGTAAAACCCGCCACCGCATCACGCGCCGCAGTACCGCGACCGGCGATCACCCCGACACGCATTTTGACGGTGACCGGGACACGTACGGCTGCAACCATGGCCGCCACGCAAGCGGCCACCCGTTGCGGCTCAAGCATCAGGCAGGCGCCGAAGGCGCCGCTCGACACCCTGTCGCTGGGGCAGCCGCAGTTCAGGTTGATCTCATCGTAGCCGTGCTCGAACCCGGCGCGCGCCGCCTGCGCCAGCTCCGCAGGCTCGTTGCCACCCAGTTGCAACGCAAGCGGGTGCTCTTCAGGGTCATAATCCAGCAGGCGTGCGCGGTCGCCGCGCAAGATGGCCCTGGCATTGATCATCTCTGTGTACAGCAGCACCTGCGGCGAAAACCCCCGCAGGAAGTACCGGCATGCCGGCGTGGTCCAATCCATCATGGGCGCCACACAGACGCGGCGGTCGAGTTGCTTCATGCGCTTATGTAGTGTGGGAGCAGCCGCGAGTATAGGGCGCGATACAGCACCTGACGCGCCGCCGCACGCGCGCGAGCGGCCATGTTCCCAAAGACCGACAAACCCAGCTCAGGTCAGCGCGAAGCCGACATATTCATCACCACCACCAGGCCACCACCAGATCGTCGGACCGGTTTTGTGACTGGGGCTGCACTCTCGCTGCGAATCAGAACTGCAGCGTTCAAGCCGTTCCGCCATTACACTCTGCTGCCTGGCGACAGCTTGGCGGTGTCACCCCCTCACGTTGAACCCCGCCACTCAATGATGCAGCGCAACCGTCTGGGTCTGGCGACATTTAACACCATGTACAGCACACATAAAAATCAAGGGCTTAGAGATCGGTTTCACAGATTCCAGGTCGCCACTGTCTCCAGCGGACTACATAGGAAAATACCTGAGCCCGGTCTCAGGGCATCAAAATAAAGATAACTTAATGATTTTTAAGTAATTTTATAGAATGGCACGCCTGTTGCTCTGTCTCCCGCCACGAACAGGAAAACTTTGGCACACCCGGTGTGAACCGGGGTCGCAAAGCTTCCGGTCTCAGGGCCTGCGGCAAGAGACAGCGGGGTTGCCTCGATCACGTTCAGAGTGGTCGTGAATCGGGAACGGACCCAAGCCGGTTCCCCTCCGTAAGCTCATGCCGCAGTGCCTTGCGATCCAGGCCCAGTGCCGGTTTCTCCTGTAGCCGCTGAACGGAGATCGCATGACATCGCGCCACACCCGCACCTTACTGTTGCTGACCGGCAGCCTTCTCACCGCCCTGTCGCTGACCGCCTGTGGCAGTAGCGGCGCTTCCGGGGCGTCGCCGGTCACCACCACCAATAGCGTATCGACCAGCAACAAGGCAGGTAACATCGTTCAAACGACCAGCGGCGTGCAATCGCGGCTTCCGCACTGGACGCTCATCTGGTTGAACCGTGTTTCCTCCGGCAGACCATCTTCCGGCACGACCATCGGCTCCAGCACGACGTCCAGCGGCGGCTCCAGGACCAGCGGTTCGAGCACCACGATCACCACCGGCTCAACCAGTACAGCCAGCACCGGCAGTGCGGGCAGCAGTTCCGGCGGTTCCATCACCAACGTCGCCGTCAGCTCCGGGAGCTTCACCAAGCGGACCGTGGCCCACACCCTGGGCATCAACCTCGCGCAGATCGCGTATTACTCACCGGAACAGCCGTTCCTGAATGTCATGAAGAGCGCTGGCGCGAACAACAACACCGGCTGGTCCACCGCTGTTGGCGGCACTTCCGACACAGGCGAGGAAGGCTATCTGCAGCTGGACGCCAACGGCTACCCGACCTCCCTGACGGCCTCACCCACGCCCCCGGGTGGTCAGAGATTCAACATGGTGCGGACACTGATCAACTACGGCCAGGGCACCCCTCCGGGCGCGAGCGGTCCGTATCCGTCAGGCACCTATCGTTTGAAGTTCATCGGCCAGGGC
>DAIDKA010000219.1 GCA_027451085.1 Gammaproteobacteria bacterium | reverse complement strand
GCGACCCGGACCTCGGCATCGCCGCGTTGTGGTACCAGCGCTCGGCCCAGGCCGGCTACTTCCGCGGTCAATGCAACCACGCCGGTATCCTCGCCCAGCGCGGCCGCGCGGAGGAGGCGGCCCGGTGGTACCTGAAGGCTGCGGCGGATGGCGACGACGCCATCCGCCGCAGCATCGTCCATGCGCTGCGCAACGCCAACGCACCGGCGCTGCGCCGGGCGCGAGCACACATCCTCGCCCGGTACGCTTTTAAAACGCGCTCCTGATGTGATAATCGATGCCCGCAGCATAGGCCACGGGATCCACCATGCGCACCACGTTCCAGGAGTCAGGGCAAACGGCTATCGATCCGGATACGCTGCGGGCCTACAGGGAAGCGCAGTACCTCGTCACGGGTGAACAACCCTTCACGCTGCGCATCGGCACACACAGCGCCGCGCTGGCCAGCGTGCATGCAGCCCGGCGCGTCACCGGCAGCACCTTCATCACGGCCTGCAACCCCCACGGTGTCCGGCTCGACAGCGCCGCAAACAGCCAACGCCACGCGGCGCTGACGGCAGAACTGGAGGAATGCGGCTATGCAACGCTGGCCGGCTGGGGCGCGGATCCCACCGGCCATTGGCCCGCAGAGCCGAGTTTCCTGGTGCTGGGCATCGGCCTGGATGCCGCGCGCACCCTGGGCCGGCAGTTCGAACAGAATGCGATCGTGTGGTCAGCAGCGGATGCAACCCCGCAGCTGGTGCTGTTGCGCTGAACCCGCCCCGCCCGCCGGCCGCTACAGCCCCGACTCGCTCAGCCCGGGGTGCTCTCCGGGCCGGGGCCCGAGCGGCCAGTGGAACTTCCGTTCGGCCTGCGCAATCGGCAGGTCGTTGATGCTGGCAAAGCGCGACCGCATGAGTCCCGCGTCGTTGAACTCCCAGTTCTCATTGCCGTAGCTGCGGAACCACTGGCCGGAGTCGTCATGCCATTCGTAGGCGAAGCGCACGGCAATGCGGTTGTCCGTGAACGCCCATAACTCCTTGATGAGCCTGTAGTCGAGCTCACGCGCCCACTAGCGCTGCAGGAAGGCCCGTACCTGCTCACGCCCCAGGGGAAACTCGGCGCGGTTGCGCCAGCGTGTATCCTCGGTATAGACGTGCACCACGCGGTCGGGATCGCGGCTGTTCCAGGCATCTTCCGCCATGCGTACCTTCTTCTCGGCGGTTTCCAGGGTGAAAGGCGGCAGGGGTGGACGGATAGTCATGCTTGTCTCCATCATCCTTACGGCCGCATAGAATAACCGTCCCTGCGAGGAGGCATGCCATGCGCATCGGATTCATCGGCCTGGGACAGATGGGGGCGGCGATGGCCGCCAGTCTGCTCAAGGCCGGCCACGAGGTCACAGTCTACAACCGCAGCGCCGGCAGGATCGCGCCGCTGGTTGCCCTAGGCGCCCGCGCGGCGCTCGACGTCCCCGGCGCCTGCACCGGCGAGGCGGTGTTCACCATGGTGGCAGACGATCCAGCCATCGAGGCCCTGGCCTTCGGCGAACAGGGCATCGCGGCACATCTGCCGGCCGATGCCATCCACGTCTCCTGCAGCACCATCAGTGTGGCCATGGCTCGCCGCCTCGCCACGCGGCATGCGCAAGCCGGACAGCATTTCATCTGTGCCCCCGTGTTCGGACGTCCCGAGGCCGCGGCCGCGGCCACACTGTTCGTAGTGGCCGCTGGCGCGCCCGCGGCGCTGCAACGCTGCGCGCCCCTGTTCGAGGCCATCGGCCAACGCACCTTCGTCATCAGCGAACAACCGGCGGACGCCAACCTGGTGAAGTTGAGCGGTAACTTGCTGATCGCCATTGTCATCGAATCCCTGGGCGAGGTGCTGGCGCTCACCGGCAAGGCCGGCATCGACGCGCACCAGTACCTGGAACTGCTGACCTCCACGCTGTTCACGGCGCCGGTGTACAAGACCTACGGCAGCCTGATCGTCGCAGGACAGACCAAGCCCGCCGGGTTCACGGCCCCGCTGGGCCTCAAGGACATCACCCTGGCGCTGCAGGCGGCGCAGGAACTGCACGTACCGTTGCCCCTGGGCAGCGTGCTGCGCGACAGGTTCCTGCGCCTGGTGGCGGCCGGGGACGAGCAGCTGGACTGGTCGGCCATCGCGCAGCTGGCCGCGCAGGACGCAGGCCTTACGCCTCGATGAGGCCGTGCCGGATGGCCAGCAGGGTGAGTTCGGACTGATTGGACGCGCCGAGCTTCTGCTTCACGTTGTACAGGTGCGTACCCACGGTGGATGCGGACAGATTCAAATCCAGCGCGATGCGCTGCACAGTGCTGCCGCGGGCCAGGCGGATGAACACCTCGAATTCGCGCTCCGACAGGCGCGCCACCGGACTTCCCGCTTCCTCCGTGCCCTCCAGCGCCAGCTTCTGCGCCAGCGCTGGATCAAGGTAACGCCGGCCATCCGCCACGGTGGCCACGGCTTCAAACAGCGCCTCCGGCGCACCGCGCTTGGAAAGGAAGCCCAAGGCGCCCTCGCTGAGCGCGCGCCGCGCGTGCGTGGAGTCATCATGCGCGGACAACGCCAGCACCTGCGCCCAGGGGTGATGGGCGCGGATGCGCTTCAGGGCTTCAAGTCCGCCCATGCCGGGCATGGCGAGATCCAGTACCAGCACGTCGGGCTGCAGTTGCGCAAAGGTCCGGCAGGCGCTCTCGCCCGAATCAGCCTCACCCACCACGGCCACCTCCGCATGTGACTGCAGCAGCAGCCGGAAGCCCATGCGCACGACAGCGTGGTCATCGGCGAGCAGCACCTTGATCACGCGACCCCCGCCATATCGGCGGCCAGCGGAATCTGCGCCAGCAGACGCACGCCGCGCGGCGCATGGTTGCCCACGCTGAAGGTGCCCCCCAGATGATCGATGCGTCCGGCAAGCCCGCGCAGGCCGAAATTGCCGGCACGCGCCCAGTCGGCCGGCAGCCCGGTGCCATCATCCGTGACGCTGATCATGAGACGTTGCGCGGCCGACTCGACCCGGACCCGGATGTGCGCTGCCTGGGCATGGCGCAGCGCATTGATCAATCCCTCCTGCACCACGCGGCAGGCCGCCAGCGTGACGCTGGGACCCAGCTGCGCAGGCAGCCGGTGATGCAGCGACAGCTGCACGGCGGGATAGCGCTTCTGCCAGTCATCCACCAGGCTCTCCAAGGTCCCCGCGAGATCCAGCGGATCCAGCGCCACCGGCAGCAAGCGCGGAATCAGCCCGTGCATCGCGTCGTACAGGCGCCCCGCTTCATCACAGATCAGCTTCGCGGCCTCGCGCATGTGCGCTTCTGCCGATTGCTGCGCGATGGCCTGGGCGCAACTGCGGATCGCGGTGACCGACTGCCCGAACTCATCGTGCAGCTCGTGGGCGATCAGGCGCCGCTCCTC
>DAIDKA010000218.1 GCA_027451085.1 Gammaproteobacteria bacterium | reverse complement strand
CAGCGGTAGCAGCAGTGCAATCGAGGGCCTGGTGAGTGGCACCGCATCGCTGACCGGCATGGGCGCCTGCGTGGATGATGGCGCAGGGCCGGTAGCGGGGGTGGTGGACGCGGCCGGGCCCATCGCGCCGAGTGCCGTTGGCAGGGGTGCGACCAGGGCCGTGGCAAGCGCCACGGCGGCAAGATAAGCAATGCAGCGGACGTTCATGTTGCTGGTTCTCGCTGGGTACGGGCAGGATGTCCGTTTCCTGGCCGCACTGGAAGCCGCCAATGCGGCGCAAACAGGCCAAAAAGCAGGGGTGATTATAGTGGGCATAGAGCGCGGGCGGCTGGATGTGGTCGCCACCCCCATCGGAAATCTCGGTGACCTCTCCGACCGGGCCCGCGAGGCGCTGGCTGGAGCAGACCTGGTGGCGGCCGAGGACACTCGCCGCACACTGACGCTGCTGGGGCAGATCGGAGTGCAAAAACCCCTGATTTCGCTGCATTCCCACAATGAAGGGCGACGGGTGCCTGAGGTGCTGGCGCGCCTCCAGGCCGGCGGCAGGGTGGCGCTGGTCAGTGATGCGGGAACGCCGCTGCTGTCCGATCCCGGCTATGAGCTGGTGCGGGCCGCGGTGCAGGCAGGGGTGCAGGTCAGCATGATCCCGGGCCCCTCGGCCATTACCGCGGCGCTGGCGGTGGCAGGGCTGCCGGTGACACGGTTTTGTTTCGAGGGGTTCCTGCCGGCATCGGGCCGCGAGCGTCGCATGGTGCTTGAAGCCCTCGCGGGCGAGACGCGCACGCTGGTGTTGTTCGAGGCGCCGCACCGCATTACCGAGAGTCTTGTTGACATGTCAATGATATTCGGGCCGCAGCGCCCGGCGGTGCTGACGCGTGAGCTTACCAAGATGCACGAGACGATCTACCGCGGCACGCTGGCGGAACTGGCCGCGCGGGCCGCGACCGATGGCGACATGCAGCGCGGGGAGATCACGCTGGTGGTGGCGGGCGCGCCTGCGCGCGAAGGCGGCGGTGACTTCGAGCTCATGCGCAAAGCCGTGCAGCTGCTGGTCAAGGAGATTCCACCGGGAAAGGCTGCCGCCATTGCCGCGCAGCTGTCGGGGGCAACCCGGGCGGAGGCTTACGAACTGGCTTTGCAGCTGAAAGAAAAGCATTGAGGGTCGAACGGCGGGCATGGTGCCCTTTGGCCCCGTCGCGAAGCGTCCGGGAGCCGAAGGCATCTGCCAGCCATGAAGGCCGGTGCCGGATGGTATGCTTCGGGGTGAAGTCGGCCGGGCAATCGCTGCGCTCTCGTTACGAGGGCGGGGAGGAAAGTCCGGGCTCCTGCGGATGACGTGCCAGGTAACGCCTGGGGGGCGCGAGCCCACGGAAAGTGCAACAGAGAGCAAACCGCCTAAGCTGCTGTTCCGAAAGGAATGATGGCCGGCAAGGGTGAAACGGTGCGGTAAGAGCGCACCGCGTCGGTGGCAACACTCGACGGCATGGTAAACCCCACGTGGAGCAAGGCCAAATAGGGAAGTAGCACCAGCTGCAAGGCGAGGTGCAGCGTCGATCCGCGCGCGCTTCCGGGTAGGCCGCTCGAGGCCCGTGGTGACGCGGGTCCTAGAGGAATGATTGCTCTCGACAGAACCCGGCTTACAGGCCGACTTCAACTTTATGCGCCAAGTTCATGATTGGTAAGAAGACAACCTGAACGGCGTCTGCGCAAGAACTCCGGCTCGGCCATAAGTCGTTGTGGTGTCGAGCAATTTTCTCTCTTTTTCAATTGACATATGGGCTGCTGGACTTATAGTGCCAGCTGGTGGGGGAAAGTGGGTATAAGTGGGTTTTTGAAGCCCTCAGATCTCAATGTTTCGCGGTGCACAAAAAGTCACGCTGGACGCCAAGGGACGCATGGTGCTGCCGACGCGCGTGCGCGACGAGCTGACGTCCCTGGGCGAGCAGCGCCTGGTGGCGACCGTCGATCGTGACCAGCACCTGCTGATCTACCCGCTCAAGGACTGGGAGGTGCTGCAGCAGCAGCTCCTCGACCTGCCCAATCTCAACGAGGAGGCGCGCTGGCTGCAGCGCCTGATGGTGGGTTATGCCACCGACCTCGAACTCGACGGCCATGGCCGCGTCCTGCTGTCAGCGGAGCTGCGTGAGTTCGCGGGTCTGACGCGCGACGCCATCCTGTTCGGCCAGGGCAATCATCTCGCGCTGTGGGACGAGCAGCGGTGGAAGCAGGCTTGCGCGGCGGCGATCACAGCCGGCCCGCGCAGCAGCGCGCCGGCCGGGCAGCTGGATTCGTTGAGGCTGTCGGCCGGCACGCGCAACGCGCCGCCGCAGGACAGGGACAAGTGACCGGGCTCATGGGCGGGCACGATCCTGTGCTCGCCGATGAGGTGCGGACGGCATTGGATCTCAAGGCGGGTGGATGCTATGTCGATGCGACGTTCGGGCGAGGCGGCCACACGGCACGGATTCTCGAGGCCCTGGGTGGAGAAGGCCGGCTGCTCGCGCTCGACCGCGACCCGCAGGCCATCGAGGCGGGGCGCAACCGCTTCGGGCATGACGTGCGCCTCACGCTCGTACATGCGCCGTTTGCGGACCTCCGGCGGGTCCTGTCGCAGCACGCGCCGGGCCGCGCAGTCGATGGCGTGCTCTTCGACCTTGGTGTTTCATCGCCGCAGCTTGACGAGGCAGGGCGCGGGTTCTCCTTCCGCGCCGACGGGCCGCTCGACATGCGCATGGACCCGACATCGGGGCAGCCGGTTGCTCACTGGCTCGCCGGGGCGGGCGTCGACGAGATGCGCGAGGTGATCTCGACCCTGGGCGAGGAACGCTTTGCGCGCCGGGTGGCGCAGGCCATTGCGGCCGCGCGCCAGCGAGAACCGCTCGTCCGCACCGTGCAGCTGGCGCAGGTGGTTGCCGCCGCGGTGCGCACGCGCGAGCCGGGCAAACATCCGGCGACACGCACCTTCCAGGCGCTGCGCATGTTCATAAATGATGAGCTCGGCCAGCTGTCCCTGGGCCTCGAGGCTGCGCTTGAGGCGGTGGCTCCCGGCGGTCGCATTGCGGTGATCAGCTTCCACTCACTGGAGGACCGCGCGGTCAAGCGGTTCTTCGCCGGTCACAGCAGCATCGATCCGGCGCTCAGGCGCCTGCCCGTCATTCCAGAGACGGCGAAGCCGCGCCTGAAGCTCGCCGGCCGCAAGCAAAAGCCTTCCGAGGCGGAGCTCGCACGCAACCCGCGTGCGCGCAGCGCCATACTGCGGGTGGCGGAGAAGCTCGGATGAAGCTGTCCCGCACCAAGACGCTGGCGGTGCTGGTGCCGGTGCTGTGGTTTGCAGCACTGGGGTCGGCTGCTGCCTGCCTGTGGTGCAAGCACACATCGCGGGAGCTGTTCGTGCAGCTGCAGCGGCTGGATACCGACCGCGACAACCTCGACATCCAGTGGGGCCAGCTGCAGTTGGAGCAGAGTGCCTGGTCGCAGCACGCTTTCGTCGAGAACGTGGCCACCGACAAACTGCACATGAGCACCCCGCCTGCGCAGCAGATCCGCGTGGTGTCGCCGTGAAGCCGCGCCAGCAGCAGGCCGCAGGAGCCGGCAACCGACCGCGCAGCGCGCGTGGTGCGATCGCCTCGTTCCGCTGGCGGTCGTGGCTGGTGATGGGCGTGCTGGGCGCAGCGGCGGTCACACTGGTGGGGCGCGCGGTGTTCCTGCAGCTGTACCGGCATGATTTCCTGGCCGGCCAGGGCAATGAGCGCTTTTCGCGCGTTGCCACCATCACCGCGCATCGCGGCAACATCACGGACCGCAACGGCGAGCCGCTGGCCGTCAGCACGCCGGTGGATTCGGTATGGGTGAACCCCCAGGAGCTGCAGATCGACGAGATTCCACGCCTCGCCAGGGCGCTGGGCGTGGACCGGCAGGAACTGGGGCGCCGGATCAGCAGCAACATGGACCGCGAGTTCCTGTACGTCGCGCGCCAGCTGCCGCCGGCCGCAGCCGGCAAGGTCAAGGTGCTGAACATCCCCGGCGTGTACCTCAAGCGCGAATACCGCCGTTACTACCCCGCGGGTGAGGTCGCGGGCCACGTGGTGGGTTTCACCGACGTGGATGATGCCGGGCAGGAGGGTCTGGAGCTGGCCTTCGATCACTGGCTGGCCGGTGAGGATGGCGCCAAGCGCGTGATCCAGGACGGGCAGGGGCATTTCGTGCAGGACGTCGATGACATCCGCGACGCCAGTCCCGGCCATGACCTGAGGCTGTCGATCGATCAGCGCATCCAGTACCTGGCCTACCGGGAGCTGAAGGCGCAGGTGCGAGACCAGGGCGCGCGCGCCGGCTCGATGGTGGTGCTCGATGTGCGCACCGGCGAGGTGCTCGCCATGGTCAACCAGCCGGCCTACAACCCCAACGACCGCACCGGGGTTGCCGCCGAGGATTTCCGCAACCGGGCGGTCACCGACATGCTCGAGCCGGGCTCCTCCATCAAGCCGTTCTTCGTCGCCGCGGCG
>DAIDKA010000217.1 GCA_027451085.1 Gammaproteobacteria bacterium | reverse complement strand
AGATCTTCACCAACATCAACCACACCATCGTCGACCCCAAGCAGTTTGACGAGGGCAGCTTCGTCAACGTCAGGGCCGACAGCTGCGTGATCCCGCCGAACTCCTTCGCGCTGGCGCACACGGTCGAATACTTCCGCATTCCGCGCAATGTGCTGGTGGTGTGCCTGGGCAAGAGCACCTACGCGCGCTGCGGCATCATCGTCAATGTCACGCCGCTGGAGCCTGAGTGGGAGGGGCACGTGACGCTGGAGTTCTCGAACACCACGCCGCTGCCGGCGCGCATCTATGCCAACGAGGGCGTGGCGCAGATGCTGTTCTTCGAGTCCGACGAGGTCTGCGGGACCTCATACAAGGATCGCGGCGGCAAATACCAGGGGCAGCGCGGCGTCACGCTGCCGCGGACCTAGTACGCGGGAGCCTGCTGCTCCCGCTACGGTTTCAGCGTCGTGGACGTGATCTTCATGGCGAGGTCGGTGCTGTCACCGCGGCTGCGCGCCGCCTGCACCGGCAGCCAGCCCAGTGACGGCGCAAGCCACAGGCGCGTGACGCGGTCCGAGTCCGGGCGGTCACTGCGGTAGACCACCGTGTCGAGCCTGCCGAGCGGTGTGTCGAGCGTCTCGGTGCGCTCGCGCGTGTAGTTGTATTCCTTGGCCTCATCCTTGTCCCACAGCGTGAAATGCGTGGGGGACTGCCCCAGCCGCAGTTCGCGCATGAGTTCCACCTGCACCGCCATGGGGTCGAGCACGCCGTCGGGGAAGGATGCGGCCACCGTCCTGTTGCCGGCGGTGCCCGCGACCTGGTGCGTGTCCCAGTCGAAGGTGAGGGAGACGTCCTGGCTGTGGTCGCGGGCCATGCCGCCTTCGCGGTAGCTCAGGGGGCTCACGCGGCCGTTACGCAGCATGAAGGTGCTTGACTGCACCAGTGCGTCCGGAAACACCAGGCTGAACAGGCCCGAGGCCTGGATGTCGGAGCTGTAGGTGAAGGCGCCGCCGGCTGCAGGCGCGAGGGTCAGGGTCGAGGTGCCGGCGCCGATGCCATGCCAGGACACGTCGTAGCGGGCCACGAAAGGCTGCACCGCATCGGCGGCCCACAGGTATGCAGGCAGTGCGACCAGGCTCCAGGCGGTGACCGATACTGCCAGCGATCTGATGAACGTGCGCATCTGCGCATTGTACCGGCTGGCGGCCTGCCCAGGCAGGGCCGGCAGACACGGTACAATGAGCGCATGAACCGCCTCTGGATGCATTGCGCTGCGGCGCTGCTGTTGGTTCTGGTCCTGCTGCCGGCTGCGGCTGTGCGGGCCCAGGACACGCACGATCCCGCGCACCCGATGACCATCGTCGTGCTCAGCCCGCCGCCAGCCGGGTCCGCGGCTGATGCCGCGCGCGCGACCCTCGAACAGGCGGCGAAGGACCGAGGCTTGCCGGTGAGCGTGGTGCCGCTGGAGGTGACCGACACCAGCGGCGTGGCGGTGCCAGACGATGTGCTGCTGCAGAGCGCACGGCAGCTAGGCGGCGAGGCGGTGCTCGTGGGGCGCGCTGATGCAGCCGACCCGGGCAACTGGCAGTGGCGCCTGCTGACGGATCACGGCAGTCCTGCCTGGAGTGGTCCGCTGGAGGCGGGCATCCAGGGTGCTGTGGATGCCCTGGGCCGTGCCGCGGAGGCGCAGACGGGCCCTGTGACCGACGTCATTGTCATGATCAAGGGGGTTGGCAGCCTCGAAGACTACGCGGCCGTATCCCGGCTGCTGACCAGCCTGCCCGCCGCGCAATCGTCAGGTCTTGTCAGCGCCGATGGCACCACCGCCACCTTCCTGGTCGCGGTGCATGGCGGTGCCACTGCCGTGAACGCCGGGCTTGCGGGGTCGCACCTGACGCCGGTGGCCGGTGCATCCGTCCTGACCTTCCAGTACCAGCGCTGAGAGCCGGTTCCAGTGCATCAACTGCCTTTGGGTGTCCGGTTCGACGACCGGGCGGTGTTCGACACCTTCTGGCCGGGGGACAACGGGCAGGCGCTGTCGCACCTGCGTCGAGTGGCGGCGGGAGAAGCGGGCATGACCTGGCTTGCGGGGCCCGCTGCCAGCGGCAAGAGCCATCTGCTGCTGGCGCTGTGCACCGCGCAGGCCGGACGCGCCTGCGGTTATTTCCAGATGGCGCAGCTTGCCGCGCTGGGTCCGGAATCGCTGCAGGGGCTGCCGCAGCTGGCCTGCGTATGCCTGGATGACATCCAGGTGGTGGCCGGCCAGCGCTCCTGGGAGCTGGCGCTGTTCAGCCTGTACCGCGAGATCGATGAGCGTGGAGGGGCGCTGGCAGCAGCGGCGCCGCAGCCACCGGCGCTGCTGCGCTGGTCGTTGCCGGACCTGGCCTCGCGTTTCGCCGCGGGCAATGTTTTCCAGCTGCGGGCGCTTACCGAGGAAGGCCAGCGCGAGGCACTGATACTGCGCGCACGCGCGCGCGGCCTGGAACTGCCCGAGGAGACCGCGCGCTGGCTGCAGCGGCGCTATCCCCGCGACATGGGCACGTTGTACCAGCTGCTCGATACGCTGGACACGGCGGCGCTGGCGGCGCAACGCCGGCTGACCGTGCCCTTCATCCGAGCGGTGTTGAAGGCGGGCTAGCAGCCGCGAGGCACCACGGTTTTTGCAGGGCTGGCTTAGGCCAGGCGCAGCGCCAGCTGCGCCACGCGCCGGCCCAAAGCCTGCGCCAGGGTCTTTTCCTCGTCGGTCAGCGCCGCAACCTGCTGCGCGCCTGCCACGTGCGAGGCGCCGTAAGGCGTGCCGCCGGAGCGCGTCCGGCTCAGCAGCGGCTCGGTGAACGGCAGGCCGGCCAGCACCATGCCATGATGCAACAGCGGCAGCATCATCGAGAGCAGCGTGCTTTCCTGCCCGCCATGCAGCGACTGGCTGGCCGTGAACACCGCGGCTGGCTTGCCCACGAGCCGGCCGGAGGCCCAGATCGCGCCGCTGCCATCGAGGAAATGCTTCAGCGGTGCCGCCATGTTGCCGAAACGGGTGGGGCTGCCCAGCACCAGGCCGTTGCAGGCCGCAAGATCTTCCAGCGTGGCGTAGGGCGGACCGCTGGCCGGAACCAGCTTCGCCGGGCCCTCGGCTTCCGTCACCACCGGCGGCACGGTGCGCAGCTTCGCTGTTGCGCCGTCCACGGACTCCACGCCCCGGCATACCTGCCGCGCCAGTTCGGCGGTGGCACCGGTGCGGGAGTAGAACAACACCAGGACTTCCATGCGTGGACTCATCGCAAGTCTCCTGACGGCACCAGGGGCAGCCACACGGCGCTGGCCTGCGAAGGCGAATGCAGCACCGTGATGGTGGCCTTGCGGTAGTCGCCGGGCCCGGCGGTCAGCGGGTTGTTCACGAAGGTCTGCGGGTTGCGGTCATACAGCGGGAACAGGGTGGACTGGATCTGCACCATGATGCGGTGGCCCGGCAGGAACACGTAGTTCTGGTTGGGCAGGGTGAAGCGGTAGTGTTGAGGCGCGCCGGGCGGGATGGCTTCGGGGTGCTCGAAGCTGTTGCGGTAGCGGCCGCGGAAGATGTCCAGCGCGACCGGCAGTTCGTAGCCGCCCATCTGCGGCTGTGGTGGGTATTGCGAAGGATAGACGTCGATCAGCTTGACGACAACGTCACCGTCCGTGCCGGTGGTCGAGGCGATGATGTCGGCAAGCGGCGCGCCCTGGATCTTCACCGGGTGCGTCAGAACCTGCGTCTGGTATGTCAGCACGTCCGGCCGGCCGTCGACGAAGCGCTGGTCATGCACCAGCCAGGTCTGCCATGCCGCTTCATCCAACAGGCGCACGGGGCGCGGCAGGAAGGGCACAGGCCTGGCCGGGTCCGAGACATAGGAGTCGCTGCCGTCCGTGGCCGGCTTGTCGAAGCTCAGCGCGGCGCCGTTCCGCAGGTACAGCGGCGTCATGCCATGGGCGCAGCCATGGTCGCAAGCCACCGGCCAGTCCTGGAAACCTTCCCAGCGGCTTTGCGCGGGGCTGTAGACACTGACGCGCGGCAGGTTGGCGGCCGGTCCGTTCTTCAGGTACTGGTTGAAGAACTTCAGGATCATGTCGCGGCGGAACTGCAGCGCAGTGTCGCCGGGCCAGCGCAACGGCCCGAGGTTCCAGCCGAAGTGATTTGCCTGGCTGTGGTACCAGGGGCCGATCACCAGCCAGTTGTTGGCCTCGTGCCCTGCTGCCTGCAGCGCCCGCCAGGAATGGTTGGCGCCCCACATGTCCTCCTGGTCCCACAGGCCCTGTTCCCACAGCGTAGGCACGTTGGAAGGATGGGCCGCCACAAGCTTGTCGAGCGCCTGCGCCTGCCAGAAGGCATCGTAGGATGGATGCGCCAGCATCGTGCGCCACCATGGCAGCTGGTCAAGGCCGTGGGCCGTGGCGTAGTCCGCCGCGGAGCCAGCGGCGAGGAAGCCTTCGTAGTCGTCGTACGCCGTCCGGGGCACCGGGGGGGCGAGGCCGCGCACCTCGGTCTGCTCGGCGAAGTAGTCGAAGCTGTTGAGGCGGAAGGCGCCGTAGTGGTACCAGTCGTCCCCCATCCAGCCGTCCACCATGGGGCTTTCCGGCACGGCCGCCTTCAGTGCCGGATGCGGGTCGAGCAGGGCCATGACCACGGTCCAGCCCTCGTAGGACGAACCCATCATGCCGACACGGCCGTTGGATTCGGGTACATGCTTTACCAGCCAGTCGATCGTGTCCCAGGCATCCGTTGAATCATCCGTCTTGGTGGTATTGAACGGCCCGCGCGGGTGGCGCGTCATGAGGTAGGCGCCCTCCGAACCGTACTTGCCGCGGATATCCTGGAACACGCGGATATAGTTGTTCGCGGCGAAATCCCAGTCAGTCTCCGACAGCGTGGCCTGCACTGAGGGGTTGTCGAGACCGGCCCGCTCGCGGGCGTTGTACGGCGTGCGGGTCAGGATGATCGGGGCATCCTTTGCGCCCTTGGGAATCACGATGACCGTGCAGAGCCTGACGCCGTCGCGCATCGGGATCATCACCACGCGCTTGACGTAGTCGTCGTGGTCCGTCGGGCGCAAGAACCTCACCGGGATGTCGTTGCTGGGCAGGGAGGCGGCAGGCTGCGGGGCGGCCGGGGATGCCGTGGCGGTCAGCAGCAGGCTGGCGGCCATCGCCACCAGGGCGGCGATGCGGGTGCGAACGGGGATTGCGAGCATGATTCGGTGGGTACCGTGGTACAAGGCGGAAGCACAAGCCTAACGCAATGCCGCGGGCGCTTCAGCCAGGGTTGCTCACACCCGGTTGCTTCATCGCCGGGCGGAGGATACGGGCTGCCCCAGGTCGTCGGCGCCGGTCCAGCGGCTCCAGCGGGCCAGCACCAGGTCGGAGTAGTTGTGGCGGCCGACACTGCCGTTGTAGCGGGCGAGGGCGCGGGCATAGTTGTTGTGCTCGGCCTGCAGGTAGAAGCGCAGAATGGCGCAGCCCATGCGGATGTTGGGGGTGTCATGCACCAGTTCGTAACGGCGCATCCCCAGCCGTTCGGGCCAGAAGGGCATGAGCTGCATCAGGCCCACGGCGCCGGCGCCGGACACGGCCCACCGGTCGAAACGGCTCTCGACATCTATCACCGCCAGCACCAGGCCGGGCGGCAGCGGCGTGGCGCCCGGGCGGTGGGTCTCGCAGTACACGGTGTCAAGGATTTCCAGCCTTTCGGCAGGGTCGGCAACCTTGCGCCGCAGCCGCGGTTCCATCAGTTTGAACCAGACCGCCGAGTCGAAACGGTCGGCGAAACACTGCGACTGGGCTATGGCCTTGGCCACCACTTCGCGCAGCCCGGGGTCCTGCTGCTGGTCGGCGCGGGCGGGGGAGCACGCCACTGCCGCAGCCAGTCCCAGGATCACACAGCACAGCAGAACCCGTGTCCAGCCGGCACGCGCTGCCGGCCTGCGCGCAGTGCAGGGGGGTGGGGTCGGTTCCGGCGGGTGTCCCATGACCGAAAACAGTATCATTCAGGACTGGCCGGCTGCACGGCCGAAGAGCACGTTTTCACAAGACGATGGACATCGAAACCGCAGAAAACCCTCAACCCAGGGCCCCCGCCCGGGGGATCTACCTGCTGCCCAACCTGCTGACCACGGCGGCGCTGTTTTCCGGCTTCTACGGCATCGTGGCGGCCATAGACCAACACTTCAACTCTGCCGGAGCGGCGGTGTTCGTCGCCATGATCTTCGATACCCTGGACGGCCGTACGGCCCGCGCCACCGGCACTGAGAGCGCGTTCGGCAAGGAATACGACAGCCTGTCCGACATGGTGTCATTCGGGCTGGCGCCGGCCATCATCGCCTACCAGTGGGGCGTTGTGCGCATTGCCGAGTACGGTCATGCCTGGGGCCGCGTGGGGTGGCTTGCGGCGTTTGTCTACGCCGTGTGCGCGGCACTGCGCCTGGCCCGTTTCAATGCCCGTGCTGCGACCGCCGACAAGCGCTACTTCGAGGGCCTGCCCAGTCCCTCGGCGGCGGCCATCGTTGCGGCCTTCGTCTGGTTTTCCAGTGAGTGGCGCGAGCCCGGTCTGACCGGCCTGATCGTGGCCTTCGGCATCACCGCCGTGGCGGGTCTGCTGATGGTCAGCAGCTTCGGCTACCCCAGCTTCAAGAAGATGGATCTCGACCGGCGGGTGCGCTTCGCGGGCCTGCTGGCCGTGCCGCTGTTCTTCGTGCTGGTGGCGCTGGATCCACCCACGGTGCTGCTGTCGGTGTTTTCGCTGTACGCCCTGTCGGCGCCGTTCCTGTGGGGGCTGCGGCGCCTGCGCCGTCACCACGGTTCGGCGCCTGCGACCTGAGCATCCCACGATGGACCCGCAGCGTCGCGCCCACTACCTGTCCGCCCTCGGGGTGGAGCAGTGGCAGCCGCGCGCACCGGTCCCGGTCCCGGTGGCGGCGCCGGCGGTGAGTGACGAGCCCGGCGCGCAATGGCTGCGGCTGCGGGAGGAGGTTGCACACTGCACCCGCTGCCCGTTGCATGCCGGCCGCACCCAGGGTGTGCTGGGCGTGGGGGACATGCATGCCGGCTGGATGGTCATCGGTGAGGCGCCGGGGGCGGAGGAGGACCGTCTGGGCGAACCTTTCGTCGGCCGCGCCGGCAAGCTGCTGGACGCCATGCTCAAGGCCATCGGCCTTGCGCGTGGCAGCGGTGTCTACATCGCCAATGTCCTCAAGAGCCGTCCACCCAACAACCGCGATCCGCTGCCGGCGGAGGTCGCCGCCTGCAGGCCCTACCTTGCGCGGCAGATTGCGCTGATCCGTCCGAAGCTGATGCTGGCGGTGGGGCGCATCGCCGCGCAGAACCTGCTGGGCACGGACCAATCGCTGTCGGGATTGCGCGGCAAGGTCCATGCCTTCGGCGAGTCCGGTACACCGCTGATCGTGACCTATCATCCGGCATACCTGCTGCGCACTCCTGCGGACAAGCGCAAGGCGTGGGAGGACCTCAAGTTCGCCCGCGATCTGTACCAGCGGCTGGGGGCGGAGTGAACCCATGGCCACGGCCGCTGACAATTTCACCCCGAAGCGTGATTTCACCCTGCGTACGATGACGGAGGCGGACATTGCGGCGGTCATCCGCATCGAGCGCGAGTCCTATGCGTTCCCCTGGACCGAGGGCATCTTCCGTGACTGCCTGCGGGTGGGATACTTCTGCCGCGTGGTGGAAGCCGGCGGCGAGACGCTCGGTTATGCCGTCATGAGTTGCGGCGCCGGCGAGGCGCACATCCTCAACCTGTGCGTGCGTCCCGACGCCCGCTGTGCCGGCATCGGCCGCCGGCTGATCAGCCAGGTGCTGAACCATGCGCGCGCAGCCGGCATGGACGATGCGTTCCTGGAGGTGCGACCTTCCAACACCATCGCCGCGCACCTGTACCAGTCGCTGGGCTTCGCGCAGGTGGGCACGCGCCGGGGTTACTACCAGGCGGCAGACGGACGCGAGGACGCTCTGGTGCTGCGCCTGCCCCTGCGCGATTTTCAGATGCCGGGGTAGGCCCTGCTTGCAATCCGCCACCCGCTGTCCCCCCGCATGAACGGACCTGGATACTGAACTGATGACTGCAACAGGAATGCTGGCCGTGGCCGTTGGAGCGGTGCTTGGAGCCTGGCTGCGCTGGGTTCTGGGAGTGCTGCTCAACGCGTCGTTTATCCATCTTCCACCCGGCACCCTGGCGGCCAATCTCATCGGTGGCTATATCATCGGTGCCGCCGTGATGTTCTTCTCGCACGCAGGGGGGCTGGCGCCTGAGTGGCGCCTGTTCGTCATCACCGGGTTTTGCGGCGGGCTCACCACGTTTTCGACCTTCTCGGCCGAGATCGCGGCGCTGTTGCAGATGGGCAGGCTGGGGGCTTTTGCCTTGGCCATCCTGGCGCACGTGGGCGGTTCGCTGGTCATGACACTGCTGGGCATGGCTTCGGTGCGCTGGTTTATCGCACGCTGAGCGCGCAGGCCAGGGCAGCAGGGGACCTGCCCTGGCGGCAGGTCCCCCGGGCAGGTTACTGCGCTGCGATCCTGTCCAGCGCGGTGGCCAGGTGCTGCACCGTGCGATCCACGTGCTCCAGCTTCTCCAGTCCGAACAGGCCGATACGGAAGCTCCTGAAGTCCTCGCCTTCGCCGCACTGTAGCGGCACGCCTGCAGCGGCCTGCAGGCCCGCCGCCACGAACTTCGAGGCATTGTGGATGCCGGGATCAGTGGTGTAGCTGACCACCACGCCGGGCGCCTTCCAGCCCTCGGCCGCCACGCTCGGGAAGCCACGCGACTCAAGCAGGGCGCGGACCTTGGCGCCGAGTTCGATCTGGCGCTCACGCATCAGGGCAAAGCCATGCTTGCGGGTTTCCAGCATCACGTCGCGCAGCCGCACCAGCGCATCGGTGGGCATGGTGGCGTGGTAGGCGTGCTGGCCCGCGACGTAGCCTTCGGCGATCTGTGTCCACCTTTTCAGGTCGCAGGCGAAACTGGAACTGGTGGTGCCGTTGATGGCGGCGCGGGCGCGTTCGCTCAGCATGACCATGGCGCAGCAGGGCGAGCCGCTCCAGCCTTTCTGCGGCGCCGAGATCAGCACGTCGACGCCGGTGGCCTGCATGTCCACCCACATCGCGCCCGAGGCGATGCAGTCCAGCACCAACAGCGCGCCGACCTCATGGGCCGCGGTGCTCAGGGCACGGATATAGTCGTCCGTCAGGATGATGCCGCTGGCGGTTTCCACATGCGGTGCGAATACCACGGCGGGCTTTTCCGCGCGGATCTTCGCTGCGACTTGCGCGGCGGGACAGGGCGCCCAGGAGGCCTGCGGGCCGCTGCCCTGGCGCTGCGCCTGGCAGACCACCGCGCCGTCGCCCAGATTGCCGGCCTCGAAAATCTGGGTCCAGCGGTAACTGAACCAGCCGTTGCGCACGATCAGCACCTTGCCCCGGTTGGCGAACTGGCGCGCGACCGCCTCCATGCCGAAGGTGCCGCTGCCGGGCACCAGCACGGCGCTGTGGGCGTGATAGACCTCTTTCAGGGTCGCGATGATGTCCTGCATGACGCTGATGAAGCGGCGGGACATGTGGTTCAGCGCGCGGTCGGTGTAGACCACCGAGAATTCGAGCAGACCTTCGGGGTCGATCTGGGGCAGCAGTCCGGGCATGTGTCTCTCCTGTCGATTCGCCTGCGTCAGGCGGGCCGATC
>DAIDKA010000216.1 GCA_027451085.1 Gammaproteobacteria bacterium | reverse complement strand
CTTGTCGACATCGGCGGTGGCGCGCAGATGCAGCTGCTGCGGCAGCAATTCAACGAACGCTATCGGACGCGGTTCGAGGCGGGGCCGGCGCGCAATCGCAATCTGATCAAGCTCTTCGCCGAAGATCTGGGCGTCAAGCGCTTTTTCTGTTCGACGGGGATAGAGGACATTCTGAGAACCCTGCCGGCGATGGCCGAGCCGGTGCAAACCGGTCCGGTCGTCACGCACTACACCTGCGACGACAGCACCGGCAACAACTACGGCCTGCCCTACCACCAGGATTGGCCCAGCATGGGCACCTCCTCGAAGGCAGTGATCGTCTGGACTGCAATCACCGACGTGGGACTGGACGGTCCCGGGCTGCGTGTCGTGCCGGGAAGTCATCTTGCCGGCTTATGGCCCGGAGAGCAGACCGAATCCGGCTACGTCCTGTCGCAGCAGGAACTCCCCGGGTGCCACGACGTCGAGGCACAGGCCGGCCAGGTGCTGATCATGTCGCCGTACCTCGTGCACAGAACCCGCACAGCGCGGGGCGGGGACTGGAAACTGTCGCTGTCCTGCCGATTCGACGATCTCGCCTGTCTGCAGTGGAGCCGCCGGGACTACGTGAGCGCGTATCGGACCACGGTCGACCGGACCGTGTACATGAAGTAGAGGTAGATGTCGCAAATGACCACGGTCAGTGTGCTGGTTCCGGCGTTCAAGGCGGAATATCTCGCCGCCGCGCTCGGGAGTGCGGTCCGGCAGACTCGCGCCGCCATCGAAATCCTGGTGGGTGACGACACCGCAGGCGGTGACCTGAGAGCCGTGGTGGAGGCCATCGGTGATTCGCGCATCCGGTACTTTCACCACGGCTTCGGCAACGGAGTGCGCAACTGCAGCGCCTTGTGGCAGCGTGCCAGTGGCGACTACGTCAAGTGGCTGTACGACGACGACATCCTGCTGCCGGAATCGGTGGAGCGCCTGGTCGAAGCCCTGGACGCGAATCCAGCGTCCGCCATGGCGTTCCACGAGCGGGCTTTCATCGACGGCAGCGGCACGGTCACGGAGGTGCCCGAGGCGCTGCTGCCGGCCGGACAGCGGGAGCTGATGGACCACGCCACGATCGCGCGCAGAATGCTTCTGCAGTGCCGGAACTTCATCGGTGAGCCGAGCAATCTGCTGCTGAGAAGGTCCATGGTCGATCCGCAGATGATGTTCCAGTACCGCGGCCTGGAACTGGACTTTCTGACCGATGTCGCCATGTACCTGAATGTCTCCCGGCGCGCGCCGATCGTCGCCGTGGGCGGCCACCTGAGCCTGTTCAGAAGGCACCCGGGGCAGAATTCGGATGCCAGCTCCCCCCGCCACAGCGCCGGTCATTACGAGTGGGAGCTCTTTGTACGTGGCGAGGCCCAGGACGGCGTGCTGTCTGAAGCCGACCTCGGGGTCGCGCGGCGCAGCCTGTTGCAGCTGTACTCGGCCTGCACCGTCCGGTTCCCGGAGATCACCGCGCTCAGCGCAAACCTCCAGGAGCTGTCCAAGCAGCCGGTCCGCGAGCTGTTTGACTCGGTGCGCTATCAGCACGACCTCAAGCACGCCCGCCAGGCCGTAGCCTCCAGAATCGCGCTAGCCCGGACCAGGACCGTCAACTTCTGCGTGGTCTGCCGCAGCCCGGTTCCGGGCTGGCTGCCGCATCCGGAGCTTGCCAGGACCGACCTGCGCTTCATGAACGATCTGGAGGTGATCGGGTCACGACTCGATAAGCACCTGTGTCCGAACTGCGGCTGCAACGACCGGGATCGTCACCTGTGGCTGTACATGGCGGCCTCCGGCGTCCTGGAGAACGCCAAGCGCATGCGGATACTGCATATTGCGCCGGAGCCGATGCTGGAGCCGAAGATGCATGCGCTCGAGCCCCTCGAATACGTCGCCGGAGACCTGTTCCCGAGCAAGCCGCAGCATCGCAAGATCAACGTCGAGGCGCTTGATTTCCCCAGTGGGCACTTCAATCTGATCATCTGCAACCATGTGCTGGAACACGTCGATGATCCGGATCGGGCGCTGTCGGAATTCAACCGCTGCCTGGCCGTCGGAGGGCGCCTGGTCGCACAGACCCCCTACTCGGCGGTCCTGATGCGCACCATGCAGCTGAGCAAGGTGTGCAGCCCGCAGTTCTGCACCCGGTACTACGGACAGAACGATCATGTGCGGCTGTTCGGCGCCGATCTCGTGGACAGCTTCCGGGCCGCGGGTTTCCGGGGGGAACCGCTGTTTCACACCACGGTCCTGGGCGAAGTCGATGCTGAGGCGACGGGCTGCAATGCCCGCGAGCCGTTTTTCCTGTTCGAGAAGGCCTGATTCTGCCCCGGGCCTAGTTGTGCACCAGCAGCACCCGGGGAAGCTTGCACACCTGCAGCTCCTTGGGTGCACGCGCCCTGAGCACATCCTCGAAGTAGGTGGCGTCACCGTCATGGGACTTGTCCCGGAAACCGGCCTTGCGCGCCAGGCGGGTCCGGACGATGGCTGATCCCATGTCGATCGAGCCCCGGGCATAAGAGGTCTGGAAAAAGGCGTAGGACGGCTGCGCCCGGGCGCCGGCGCGGAAATGGCTGTGAATCATGTCGAACATGACGACGTGTGGCTTGTTGTTGTTGACCACCGCCTCCACCAGATACTCGATCGCCTTGGGGATGTAGTAGTTGTCCGCGTTGGTGATGAGAACGTAGTCGCCCGTTGCAGTACGCAGCCCGAGTTCACGCAGGCTGTGGCCATAGTCGTTGTAGCGTTCGCGGCTGCATTCGTAGCTGATCTGGTCGGGCGCCAGCGCGCGGTATTCTTCCATGACGGCCACGAACTCGTCGTCATGCCCGTCGTGCAGCACCCGCAGCCGCCAGCGGTCCGAGGACTGGTTCAGCCAGGATTGGACGAAAACACGCAGCTCGCCGATGCGCTTGTAGGCGACGGCGATCACCTCGATGATGGGCAGCACGGCGTTGGCCGGGAGGCGGGCGGCTTGCACACGTGATCCGGAGCTGACGCCGACGAGCGCAGTGCGGGCAGCGGCTTCCTCCTGCAGCGTGCGGGCCAGGATGGGGCCGGCCTGCCGCTGCGAGAACAGCCGGTGTCCGTCGGCGGCCAGGCGGGCCCGGGCCGCCTCATCCCGAGCCAGCTCGACACACGCGTCGACGAGCTTGTCATAGGGAACTGCGCGAAATGCCAGGTTCAGATCCGGTTCCGGAGCGGTGTCAGCCCCGCACTCGGCAACCACGGCCTTCGAATTGGACAGCAGGTAGGAGACGCGGACGATCTCGAACGCCTTGGCCTGCGCATCGTCGTACTGATGCAGGTTCAGTACGACCTTCGCGCGCGCAATGTGCCGGTCGCGAGCTTCACCGTAGACTCCGAACAGGGCTTCGACCTTGAGTCCGCTGCGGGTAAGCGCCTCCAGGATGCGCTGGCGGCGGGGCGTGATGGAACCATAGAACAGGACGTCGATGTCCTGTGCCGCCGGCGCGATCCGCGTGTGTTCAGGCACGTATCCCAACGGCACGTGCTGCACCGCCGGAGCTCCGAGCTCCCTGAGTTTGCGGGCGTTGTCAGCGCTGTAGTCCCATACCAGGCGGGTCTTCAGCAGCTTGAGATAAGGGGCTTTCAGCCAATGCGAGTCGCCATAGATCTGCTCCGAATTGAAGATGATCGCGTCGGAAGGCACGGCCAGGATGCCGTCCGCGTCCAGCAGGTGGGCGCCGAAGATGATCAGCCGGGCGTTCGCGGGTTGCTCGGTCTCGCGGTAATACACCGGTACGCCGGTCTGTTTGAGTCCGTAGTAGACGGTTTCCAGCAGCTCCGTCAGTGCTTCGGCATGGACATAGCCACCGGGGTGCACGAGGATGACCCGATAGGTCTGGGTACCGGCCGCTGCAGATGTCGTGACCGCCGCCGCCGGAGCGGGTGCAGTCGCTGCAGGGGGGGGCGTCTCCGCATCAGGCGGCGTCGCTGCGGAGGTTGCTGTCGCCGCGGAGTCTGCGCGACGCAAGGCATGTACCTGCACCGTCGATGCATCGTCTGGCGCGGGTACCGAAACCGCGACATTGAAACCGTATTCGTCCAGTAGTTCGGTCCAGTCGTCCATCCCGGCACGGTCCAGGCCGAGCAACAGCACGCCACCCGGGTCCAGGACCCGGGCCGCCTTGGCAAGCACTGCCGCGGCATCGGGGCAGCGGGGTAGCAGGTCCTGGATCGACAGCACATGGGTCTTTGCAGCCGCAAAGTCCAGAGCGAGAAAGTCGGCGCAAAGGTCGCGGCTGTGGAGGACCTTCAGACTCTGGCGCTGCAACTGCGCCACGGCATCGGCATCCGTCTCCAGCCCGATGGCACCAAAACCGCGCGCAGTGGCCGCCGCCAGCAGGCCTCCACCACCGCAGCCGATGTCCACCCACATCGGCCGCGCCGAACCGGAGGCAATCTCGGGAATGACCGAGATCAGCGCGGCGGCTCTTTCCACGGCCGGATTCAGCACCGAGGCAGCTGCGGGCACCGGTGCGGGAGCCGGGGGTTCAAGAGTGCTCACCGGGCCGGCGTCGGGCACGTCGATATGCGCGGGGTCGAGCCCCTGCTGGCTGCGCTGTGTCATCATTTTTATGGCGGCTTCGAAATCGCGGGTGAAACGTGCCGTGTCGAACAGCGGTGCGGACAGCCGGCTTGCGGCCAGGCGCTCACGCAGCTGCTGCCGCCAGGGTGCGTCTGTCCCGACGCGGACGCCGATCCGGAGCATCTCAGCCGGATCTGCGCCCACCAGCTCCGGCATGCCGGCCGCATGCAGCAGGCTTTCGCTCACCCGGGAGGCAAAGTGGCTTCCCCTGGCGGTCACGACAGGTACGCCGGCCCACAGCGCATCGGCCGTCGAGGTATGACCGTTGTACACCAGGGTGTCCAGTACGGCATCGGCAAGCGGCAGGCGTGCGCGATGCAGGTGGTGATTGAGCGGCGGCGCAAAGATGATGCGTCCCGGGTCGATGCCGGCCGCCTGCGCGTGCTGCAGCAGTCGGTCGCAGGCAGCCTGGCTCTGGCTCAGCAGCCACAGCACGCTGCCGGGCACCGCGGCAAGCACCTGCATCCACAACTCGAAGCTGGCGCGATCCATCTTGTACGCCTGGTTGAAGCTGGCGAACACGATGGCGTCTTCGGGCAGTCCGTGTGCGGCACGGCCGCCACTGGTGGGGGCCGTGGAGCGCCTGCGGTCATTGCACTGGTAGGTCTGCGGTAGACGGCAGAACTTCTCCGGATACCAGGCAGCACTGCTGTCCGGTGTCACGAAGCGGTCACCGATGACATAGTCAACGCTGGAGGTCGCGGCACTGCCAGGGAACCCCAGGTAGACGGCGATGACCGGAGCCGGCCGTCGGGCAATGATCCCGGGCCTGAGGCCGCGCGTGTAAAGCTTCAGATCAATGAGGATGTCCAGCTGGTCTGCAGCGATGCGCTCCGCCGCCTGCAGGTCGTCCATGCCGCCCACCGGCACATGATGCTCGACGGCCGCCAGAAACCGCCGGCGGAACTGTGAATCATCCGGTGCGGAGTAATCGTAGGCGAAGATCTCGAAATTCCCGCGGTCGTGATGTTCAAAGACGCCGGTCATCAGGTGCAGGGTGGCGTGGTCACAGAAGTCGCACGACAGGTAACCGACCCGCAGACGCCGGCCGGCCGGCGGCAGCGGACGCACGGAGACAGGAGCGATGGTGGCGGTGCCAAGCCGTCGTTGCAGCTGGGCGCGGGTGACGCCGAGATTCACAGACTCATCCGCGCACCATGAAAGATTCCAGAACGCCGACTCGTTCGGGCCGTTGAAATCACCGCGGGCATAGCAGGTGCGGATGCGTCGCTGCAGCGACTCGCACCATTCCCAGTCGCAGATGTAGCTGGCCGCGATCAGCGCCGGTCCCCAGAACTGCGGTGCATCCGGTGCCAGCCGGTCGACCTTGCGGTAGGCGGCGGCGCATTCGGCGTAGCGGTCATCGCCCAGAGTGCCCGTCTGCAGCAGCAGTTGCGCGGCATTGTTCAGATGGGCGGGATCGGTGCTGAGGGCGAGCTGCCGGCGGGCGCTCTCCACGCCCTGTTCCATCCGATCGGATTTCAGCAGCGTGACGATCAAGGCATCGAGCACCGCTGGATCGTCGGGGGCGTCCGCCGCGGCGCGCTTCAGGCACTCCAGAGCGTCGTCGAACTGATGTTCTTCAGCCAGCAGTGTGCCCGCGGCAACCCAATAGACCTTGTCACCGCCGAGGCTGGCGGCCCGGCGAAAAGCCGCACCTGCTGCACGCGCCTGCCCCATGCGGCGCAGTGCCTCGGCCTGCAGGGCGAAAACCGTGGGATTTTGCGGCTGCCGGCGTTGCAGGCGTACGAGCTTGGGCAATGCCGCCGGGGCGTGGCCCTGCAGGATGTCCTGGTGCAGGGATTTCAGCAGAGTCTGCAGTTGAGGTGTGGAATGCGCCATACCCGCCAAGCGTAGCGCCACAGGGTATTGTCAAATAGCAGCCAGTTCACACTGTAGACATAAAGCTCCGGCGCACGGTCAGGCGATCAGGTCTAGCAGCAGGTTGCCACCATCCGACCACGCCGCCAGCATCTGTGCCAGGTGCAGACTGTCCGCAGCCGGATATTGCTGCAGGACTTCCCCGGTGCTGCTGTCGCGAATGGTGGCAATTGTGAGGTGGGTCTCAGGATCGACCTGCAGTTCGATCAAGCGGTCGGTGGCCGCCAGGTGTTCGTTGACACGCTGCAAGGCGGCCCGGACCTCTTCGGCACTCGGCGCGGCCGATGACGGCGCGGGCTGGCCCGACGGTCTGGAACTGGCTGGTCGGTTGGCGCTGCCCGGGTGGTTGCCCTTGCCGCCAAACTCCTCCGACGAGAAGGTGGAAGGAGCCAGAACGATGGTGTCGACGTGATCACTCATGTGGTGTCCCGGCCCCGCTCGGGGCTACGCAGCTCAGTCGGAAGGCCTGGTGCTGCTGCGAACCCGCGGGCCGATCGCCACCCAGGCGTCGCGAATCTCATCGAGCAACCCGATGACCTCGCGAACGATCGCTGAGTCGCTGTTCAAGTTCGCCAGTATGACCCGCCGTGACATGTACTCGTAGAGGTTGCCCAGATTGACAGCCAGCTCACCGCCGCCCTGGAAGTTAAGGTTGCCACGCAGTTCGGCCAGCAGCGCGACGCAGCTGTGCAGGAGCTTGGACTTGCGTACCTGGTCGCCGTGCTCGATGCAGTGCAAGGCCGTGTTCAGACGCTGCAGGGTTCCATCTATGACCATCTGCACCAGGCCGTGCG
>DAIDKA010000215.1 GCA_027451085.1 Gammaproteobacteria bacterium | reverse complement strand
AAATTCAAGCCGCCTCGCGGTCGTCGGCGCCGAGCGTCAGCACTTCCACACCGCTGTCTGTCACCAGCACCGTGTGTTCCCACTGCGCCGACAGCGAGTGGTCCTTGGTGACCACCGTCCAGCCGTCCGGCAGCAGGCGGACATCGCGTTTGCCGGCATTGACCATGGGTTCGATGGTGAAGGTCATGCCCGGCACGAGCTGCTCGCCCGTGTCCGGCCTGCCGTAGTGCAGGACCTGCGGGTCTTCGTGGTAGATGCGGCCGATGCCGTGGCCGCAGTACTCGCGTACCACCGAGAAGTTCTCGCTTTCCACGTACTGCTGGATGGCATGGCCGATGTCGCCCAGCCGGGCGCCGGGCCTGACCTGCTCAATGCCGCGCCACATGGCCTGCAGGGTGACGTCGGCCAGGCGTTGTGCCCGCACCTCGGGCCTGCCGGCGAAGTACATCCGGCTGGTGTCGCCGTGGAAGCCGTCCTTGATGACGGTGACATCGATGTTGACGATGTCGCCGGCCTTGAGTTTGCGGTCGTTCGGGATGCCGTGACAGACCACATGGTTGACAGAACTGCAGATGGTCTTGGGAAAGCCCCGGTAGTTGAGGTTGGCCGGGATGGTGCCCTGCACATTGACGATGTAGTCATGGCACAGCCGGTCGAGCTCCTCGGTGGTGACGCCCGGCACCACGTGCGGGCCGATCATGTCCAACACCTCGGCGGCGAGGCGGCCGGCCTCGCGCATTTTCTGCTGTTCTTCAGGGGTCTTGATGGTGATATGCATCACAACACGTAACACGTTGTTCCGACGGGACGTTCATGGTATAAAGCGCGGCCCTCGTTGGCAACGACGAGGCAAATTCCACACGCGCGTCGAGAAGCAGGTGGCTGGGTGCCTGGCCTTGGAAGTCCCTTGAAAAAGGGGCTGCAGGGTCTGGTGGCCGCCTCGGACGCGCGGAGGCCCAACCCTAGCAAGGAGTAGTCATGTCCAGCGTGTCCATGCGACAGATGCTGGAAGCGGGCGTCCATTTCGGACACCAGACCCGCTTCTGGAACCCGAAGATGGCCCCTTTCATCTTCGGCGAACGCAACAAAATCCACATCATCAACCTTGAGAAGACCCAGCCGCTGTATGTGCAGGCTGCGGCTTTCGTCAAGAGTGTCGTTGGCGAAGGCGGCAAGGTCCTCTTCGTCGGCACCAAGCGCTCTGCCCGCGAGGCCATCCAGAAGGAGGCCGAGCGCGCCAGCATGCCCTTCGTGAACCAGCGCTGGCTGGGCGGCATGCTCACCAATTTCAAGACCATCCGGCAGTCGATCAAGCGCCTGGCGGAAATCACCGAGCTGTCCACCAACGGCCAGCTGGAAAAGCGCGGCAAGAAGGAAGCCACCATGCTTCGCCGCGAACTGGAAAAGCTCGAGCGCAGCCTGGGTGGTATCAAGGCCATGGAGTCCCTGCCGGACGCCGTGTTCGTGATCGACGTGGGCCACGAGAAGATCGCGATCCAGGAAGCCCAGAAGCTGGGCATTCCCGTGGTGGCCGTGGTCGACACAAACTGCTCTCCCGAGGGCGTGGATTACGTCATCCCCGGCAACGACGACGCCATGCGCGCCATCATGCTGTACGCCTCGGGTATCGCCGACGCAGTGCTCGAGGGCAAGGCTTCGGTGCCGCAGGTCGCGGTCGGCGAGGATGAATTCGTCGAGCTGGACGAGAACGGCCAGCCCCGCCGCAAGGCCGGTAAGGGCCGGCCCCGCCCGGCTCCGGCCATGCGCGCCCGCAAGGCGCCGCCGGCCCGCCGCCGTGAGCCCGAGGATGCCGATGAGGCCGACGAGGCTCCCGCTGCTGCCGCGGCGGTCGCCAAGCCGGACGCTCCTGCGACCGGCCGTGGTGGAGTGGTCCGCCGCAAGCCTGTCGCCGAAGCCGCTGCCCCGGCCGTTGCCGAGGAGGCCTCTGCCGACGGCAAGGCTGGAGAGTAAGAGATGACGATCACTGCAGACACCGTCAAGCAGCTGCGCGAGCGCACCGGCGCGGGCATGATGGAGTGCAAGAAGGCGCTGGTGGAGACCAGCGGCGACCTCGATGCCGCCGCCGAGCTCATGCGCAAGCAGGGCCTGGCGAAGGCGGACAAGAAGGCCACCCGCGTGGCCGCCGAGGGCACCGTGGTGGTTGAGCGTGCCGCCGACAGCAAGGCCGCGGCCCTGGTCGAGATCAACTGCGAGACCGACTTCGTGGCCCGCGGCGATGATTTCCGCGGCTTTGCGCAGGCGGTTGCTGCCAGGGTCCTGGCGGCCCGTCCGGCCAACCTCGAAGCCCTGCTGGCCACCAGGCTGGATGGCGGCGAGAGCATCGATGAGCGCCGCCGTGCGCTGATCGCCAAGATCGGTGAAAACATCAGCGTGCGCCGCTTTGCCGTCGTCACCAGCAGTGGCCAGGTGGCCGCCTACGTGCACGGCACGCGCATCGGCGCGCTGGTCGCGCTCGAGGGTGGTGATGCCGCCCTGGCCCACGACGTCGCCATGCATGTGGCCGCCAGCAACCCGCGCTACAACACCATGGCGGATGTTCCCGCGGATGTCGTGGCCAAGGAGCGTGAGATCCTCACCGAGCAGGCCCAGGGCGAGGGCAAGCCCGCCGACATCGTGACCAAGATGGTCGAGGGCCGCCTGCGCAAGTCGCTCGGCGAGATCACGCTGACCGGCCAGGCCTTCGTGAAGGACCCGGACCAGAGCGTCGAGAAGCTGCTGAAGTCGGCCAAGGCGTCCGTCACGGCCTTCGAGCGTTTCGAGGTCGGCGCCGGCATCGAGAAGAAGCAGGAAGACTTCGCCGCCGAAGTGATGGCGCAGGCAGGCCTCACTGGCAAGCACTGAGCCTGCGAAGCTGGTAAAAGAATACCCCGCTCCGGCGGGGTTTTCTTTAATGAGGGCAGGGTACATATGAGCGACAGCGGGCGGCCCGTGTACACACGCATCCTGGTCAAGCTCTCGGGTGAGGCGCTGATGGGCGCGGGCGACTACGGCATCGATCCGGCCGTGATCAGGCGCATTGCCGGGGAGATCCAGGAGATCATCCACACGGGAGTGCAGGTCGCGGTGGTGATCGGCGGCGGCAACATCTTCCGCGGCGCCGGCCTGGCGCGCGCCGGCATGGACCGTGTCACCGGGGATCACATGGGCATGCTCGCCACGGTCATGAACGCGCTCGCCATGCAGGATGCGCTGGAAAGCCTGGGGATGCAGTCGCGCGTCATGTCCGGCATCCGCATCAACCAGGTGTGCGAGGACTACATCCGCCGCCGCGCCATCCGCCATCTGGAGAAGGGACGGGTGGCGGTCTTCGCCGCCGGCACCGGCAACCCGTTCTTCACCACCGACACCGCCGCCTCGCTGCGCGCCATCGAGATCAATGCCGACGTGCTGCTGAAGGCCACCAAGGTCAACGGCGTGTACTCGGATGACCCGGTGAAGAACCCCAGGGCCACGCGCTACACGCAGCTGACCTTCGACCGGGTGCTCACCGAACGCCTGAACGTCATGGACGCCACCGCCATCGTGATGTGCCGCGACAATCGCCTGCCGCTGCGCGTGTTCAACCTGAACAATCCCGGTGACCTCACGCGCGCCGCGCGCGGCGAGGAAGTCGGCACCGCTGTCACTTTCGAATAGGGACCGAACCGTCATGCTCGAGGACGTC
>DAIDKA010000214.1 GCA_027451085.1 Gammaproteobacteria bacterium | reverse complement strand
GTACTGGCTCGACCTGTTGCAGGCGGCCATGGCAGGCACGGACGGGGCCCAGGCTCATGTGCGGGTGCGCGGTCTGATGCTGCTGGCGGGGGACGCCAGGCTCTAGTTTTCGTCCCGGCCGTAGTGCAGAGGGGCGTGGATGTGAGAGGCTTCACAGACAGAACGGACTTATGTCGCACTGCGGAGACATCTGTCTTGCGCCGCTCTTGTCCCTGTATAAATTTCCTTTTGGCGACTACCGATATGTTTTGAGGAGGAATCGACCCATGGCGTTGTGGAAAGAAACAACCGCACCGGCGGCATCGCCCGCTTCTGCTCCGACCCCGACTCCAGCTCCGCTGCCTGTCTCGGCGCCTCCGTCCAACCCCATTCCAAAGGAAACCCCTATGTCAGCCGTTTCTCCGATGAATGAATCACGCCGCTCGAATCTCAGCGGCGAGGTGAAGGAGTCCCTGATCGCCGCCGACGTCGATATCGAGGGCAAGATCGAAGGCGCCGGCCATGTGCGTATTGCCGGCAACTTCAAGGGCGACATCAATGTCCAGGGCAACCTGACCATCGAGGTCGGTGCCAAGGTCACCGGCCAGGTGCGTGCCAGCCAGGTGGTCGTGGCCGGCGAACTGCACGGCAACATCGAGTCCGCCAGCCAGGTCGAACTGCTGCAGTCCGGTGCCATCGTCGGCGACGTCAAGGTTGGCAGCCTGACGGTGGCCACGGGCGCCCGCATGAAGGGCAGTGTCGAGTTCGGCTGGGGCGACAAGGCAGCGCCTGCCGGCGGCCGCGCGCACCCGGCCGCTTGACGCACCACCGGCACAGCTGACTCCTGACCGCAGACGATGAGCCTGGGAAAGACCCGTAACTGCCCGCACTGCAAGGCCACGATCCTTGACAGTGCGGTGGTGTGTCCAGGCTGCCACCATCATCTGAAGTTCGATCCGGCCTCGCTTGCGCGGATGCAGCCCGTCAGCACCCCGTTCAAGGTGGAGGGCGACATACGCCACCCGCCCGAAGGGGCGCCGTGGGAGTACTCCGTCATGCTGGTCGTGCGCAACGAAAAGGGCGAAGAGGTCTCCCGGCAGGTGGCGGGCGTCGGCGCCCTGCAGCCTTCCGAACAGCGCACGTTCTCGCTGACAGTGGAGCTGTTCGCGCCGAGGCAGGCCGCGCGCGCGGATGCGCCGCCGGCTGATGACCCGCACGTGGTGACCGGCAGCCGGCTGCCATCGCTGTTCCGTGATCCGCGCAACCGGCCTGCTGCCGCCGTGCCCAACGGTGGTCCGGGCGGCCCGCCGCCGTTGCCACGCGACCCGCGACCACCGGCCCAGCAGTCCCAGGTGCGGGTGATCCCGGCCGGCACTCCATCGCCCCGGGTTGGGGCGCCAAAGCCATCCGGGAAATAGCCGGCAGCCGCCTACCCCGAACGGGTTAGGGTCCGCTGCATTTCTTCGTGGTACGCTCCCGCGCCCGTTTCCACGACGGCACACTTCAAGATGCACGCGCTTTCCATCCGCGGTCTGACCAAGACCTATCGCAACGGCGTCGAGGCCCTCAAAGGGGTCGATCTCGATGTCGCGCAAGGTGATTTCTTCGCCCTGCTGGGCCCCAACGGCGCTGGCAAGACGACGACGATCAGCATCGCCACCTCGCTGGTCAACAAGTCCGGCGGCACGGTTGCGGTCTTCGGGCACGACATCGATCATGAGCTGGAAGCGGCCAAGTCCTGCATCGGCATCGTGCCGCAGGAATTCAACTTCAACATGTTCGAGAGTCCGCAGACGATCGTGGTCAACCAGGCCGGGTTCTACGGCATCGAGCGCAGGCTCGCGCGCCAGCGCGCCGAGAAATACCTGAAGCAGCTGCAGCTGTGGGACAAGCGCGACACGATGGCGCGCGGCCTGTCGGGCGGCATGAAGCGGCGGCTGATGATCGCGCGCGCGCTGATGCACGAACCGCGCCTGCTGATCCTGGACGAGCCCACCGCCGGCGTGGACATCGAAATCCGCCGTTCCATGTGGGACTTCCTGCGCGACATCAACGCCAGCGGCACCACCATCATCCTGACCACGCATTACCTTGAAGAGGCCGAGACCCTCTGCCGCAACATCGCCATCATCAACCGCGGCCGCATCGCCGAGCACGACAACATGGCGAGCCTGCTGCGGCGGCTGAACGTCGAGACCTTCGTGCTGAACCTGCGCAGCACACTGGCCCAGGTGCCGGTACTGGGCAGCCATGCCGTGCGGCTGACCGATCCGCACACCCTGGAGGTCGATGTCTCCAAGGACCAGTCGCTGAACGACATCTTCCAGGTCCTGTCGCAGATGGGCATCGAGGTGCTGAG
>DAIDKA010000213.1 GCA_027451085.1 Gammaproteobacteria bacterium | reverse complement strand
GCCGATGGCGTTCAGCAGTTCCATCACCGCGGCAATGGCGGTGTTGAAGGTGCGGCGGCGGCCGATGTCGTCCGTGACCTTGGCCAGGGTGTGGTGCGCAATGCGCCGCAGGTCCTTTTGCGGGCCGGTGAGAGCCGCAGCATCCAGCGCGGACGCAGGGCCGCCCTGCACGTGGTCATATACGGCGGTCCACAGGCGGCGGATGAAGCGCGAGGCGCCCAGCACGCCCTCGTCCGACCACTCCAGGGTCTGCTCCGGCGGCGCGGTGAACATCACGAACAGGCGCACGGTGTCGGCGCCGAACTTCTCGACCAGCTTCTGCGGGTCCACGCCGTTGTTCTTGGACTTGGACATGGTGCCCAGGCCGTCGTAGTTGACCTGGATGTCCTGGCCATCGACCTTGGCGAAGTACTGCTTCGTCCCGCCCGCGTCCCGCTCTTCGATCTGCGCGGGATCGAAGTACTGCCGGCGACCGCCCTCGGGATGGCGCCAGTAGATGTGGTTCAGCACCATGCCCTGGGTCAAGAGGTTGCTGAAGGGCTCGTCCACGCTCGGGAGCGCGAGGTCACGCATGACCTTGGTCCAGAAGCGCGAGTACAACAGGTGCAGGATGGCGTGTTCGATGCCGCCGATGTACTGGTCCACCGGCAGCCAGTACTTCACCCGCTCATCAACCATCGCCTTGCCGTCGAAACTGGCGTAACGCAGGAAGTACCAGGACGAATCCACGAAGGTGTCCATGGTGTCCGTCTCGCGCCGCGCGGGCTTGCCGCACGCGGGGCAGGCGCATTCGTAAAACGACGGCGTCTTGCCCAGCGGGTTGCCGCTGCCGTCCGGCACCAGGCCCTCCGGCAGCACCACGGGCAGGTCCCGGTCGGGCACCGGCACGTCGCCGCAGGAATCGCAGTGGATCAGCGGGATCGGGCAGCCCCAGTAGCGCTGGCGCGAGATACCCCAGTCGCGCAGCCGGAACTGCACCCGCTTGCGGCCGATGCCACGCTGCTGCAGCGCGGCGGCGATGGCATCCACGGCAGCCTGGAAGGTCAGGCCCGAGAACTCGCCGGAGTCATGGGTGATGCCGTGCTCGCCGTAGGCGGCGATCCACGGGGCCTTCACCTCCTCGTACGCACCGGTGGTCGAACGCACCACGCCCACGATGGGAATACCCGCACGTTGCGCAAACTCGAAATCGCGCTCGTCGTGCGCCGGCACGCCCATGACGGCGCCCTCGCCGTAGCCCATCAGCACGTAGTTGGCGATCCACACCTCCACCGGCCGGCCGGTGAAAGGATGCAGCACGTGATAACCCGTGCGCACCCCCTTCTTTTCCTGCACGGCGATGTCGGCTTCCATGACGCTGCCGCGACGGCACTCGGCCACGAACTGCGCGATCTGCGTGGAGCCTGCGGCCACGGTCGTCGCAATCGGATGTTCCGCGGCGATGGCCATGAAAGTGGCGCCGAACAGCGTGTCCGCGCGGGTGGTGAACACCCTCAGGTGCCCTTCGCCGCCCATCAGCGCGGCGAGTTTCGCGTCGTACGCGAAGGCGATCTCCACGCCCTCGCTGCGGCCGATCCAGTTGGCCTGCATGAGCTTCACGCGCTCAGGCCAGCCTGAGAGGCCGTCCAGCGCCGACAGCAGCTCGGGTGCGTAGCGCGTGATGTTGAGGTAGTACATCGGGATTTCGCGCTTTTCGATCAGCGCGCCCGTGCGCCAGCCGCGACCGTCGATCACCTGCTCATTGGCGAGCACAGTCTGGTCGACAGGGTCCCAGTTGACGACGCCCGTGCGGCGGTAGGCAATGCCTGCCTCCAGCATGCGCAGGAACAGCCACTGGTTCCAGCGGTAGTAGTCCGCATCGCAGGTGGCGAGTTCCCGGCCCCAGTCGATGCCCAGTCCCAGGGACTTCAGCTGCCGCTTCATGTACGCGATGTTGTCGCGCGTCCACCTGGCCGGCGGCACGCCGTTCTGCATGGCGGCGTTCTCGGCCGGCAGGCCGAAGGCATCCCAGCCCATGGGCTGCAGCACGTTGCGACCCTGCATGCGCATGAAGCGGGACAGGACATCCCCGATGGTGTAGTTGCGCACATGTCCCATGTGCAACCGACCCGAGGGGTACGGGAACATGGACAGGCAGTAGTACTTGTCACGGCCCGGGATTTCCCGGGCTGTGAAAGTCTGGTTGGTCTCCCAATGGTCCTGGGCGACGCGCTCGGTCGCCGCCGGATCGTAGTTCTCTTGCATCTATCAGTTCAATCGCAGCGGTACGAATATCTGCTGGTCCTGGCGCTGGATGAGCAGCGCAACGCTCTTGCCCGCGGTCTTCGCCGCCGCCTGCAGGTCCGCGGTGCTGCGCACAGCGCGGCCGTTGACTCCCAGGATGATATCGCCGGGCTGCACGCCCGCGGCCTGCGCAGGGCCGGAGACCCCCTCCACCACCAGCACACCGTCGGTCTCGGCCTGCTGCTTCTCATCCACGGTCAGCGGCCGCACCGTGAGCCCGAGGCGCTCGACGGGGCCGGCTGCACCCGCGCCACCCTTGCCACCGGCCTTGCCGGACTTCTCCTGGTCATCCGTCACCTGGGCGATCTTGACGTTCACCTCGATCTGCTTGCCTGCGCGCCAGATGGCGAGCCGCGCCTCCGAACCCGGATGCATGTTGGAGATCAGCAGGGTGAGTTCGCCATAGTGGTCGATGTTCTGGCCATTGACACCCAGGATGACATCGCCGGGCTTCACGCCGGCCTTGTCGGCCTCCGACCCCTTCTCGACCGCGCCGACG
>DAIDKA010000212.1 GCA_027451085.1 Gammaproteobacteria bacterium | reverse complement strand
GCTGCACACCTCCTTGTAGGTGGGATTGGGCGTGATGCCGCCGGCATAGCCCACGGATGTGGAGTACACGCCGGGCAGTTGCCAGAACAGCCGCTCAGCGCCCCAGAAGCAACCCATGCCGAACAGTGCCTCCTGCATTCCGGCCGGGAACGGCGGCACCAGGGGGTGACCGTTGACGTAATGCCCGTCCGGCACCGGCATGGCTGCGGCCCGCCCCGGCAGGGCCTGGTCGGCGGAAGGTAGTACGGACTTGGCAGTTGCGGTGGCCATGGTGGGTTTCCCGGAAAAGGAGGATCTGTAGGTGGGGCCAGTCTAAATCCTCGGCAGAAAGCCGCCTACGGCGTTGTTCGCTCGCCCGACAAAAAGCGTGGATTTTGCCGGGCTGTCCGGGTCTCAGCCCCAGACCGGAACATCCCCCGCCGGGTACCTCCCGCCCACCCCCGGTCCAGGCTAGAATCAGCCCATGGGAATCAGCAATGCACACAACCTGCGCAACTCCGCTTCGGAGACCCTGCGCCCCTACGGCGTCCGCGTCAGCCTGCCCGCCGGTGACCCGCTGCGCAAGCTACTGGGTCCGGAGTGGAACCGGCTCCACTGGTACTCCACGGTGGAAGAACGTGACGCTCGCATGGCCGAAATGGCCCGACGCCACGAGTACTCCCGCATCACCGACAGCCCGTCGCTGGTGTTCGAGAAGGTCGAGAAACTGGCCGAAAGCCGCGGACTCTGATTCCTGTCCCTGGCCGCGTTCCGGCAAAACCACGCTTTTTGCCGCAACGCCACCTTGCAAGATGGGCCGCAGGTCACTGTTGGCCATGGACTAAGGCCCGAACTCGGACACTGCGCCGGTACCGCCGCTGTTGAAGGTACGGCCCAGGAACAGGTAGAAGGACTCCCGGCCGTGCTCATCGTAGCCGGTCGCCAGGTACACCGGGCCTACCAGGGTGTCGATCCCCAGGAAGACGCTGGCGTCCTTACGGGTGCCGCCCCAGCTGATGTCTCCCAGGCGCTGCCAGACATTGCCGGCCTCCAGTGACATGCCCACGTAAGTCGGAAAATCGAACGGGCCGTCGCCGCCACGGCCGATCTTGCGGTACAGCAGTAGGCGCCCGATCGCGAAGTCCTGCCCGGTGAGGGAATCCGCCGGCATGCCGGAGAGGTTGAACAGCCCGCCGAGCGGAAACTGCGTACGGATGTCATCGGGGTTGGTCTGGTTGAAAGTCGCGCCGCCGGAGAACCACAGCACCGCCGTCTCCCGCCCGAAGCTGCGTGCGTCCAGCCAGTTCAACGACAGGCGGTCGAACGGGCCTGTGGCGACGGACTGGTAACGCTCGCTGTTCCATTCAACCGACGCCAGCATGCCGTTGTGGGGAAAGCGCACGTCATCGAGGTGATCAAGGGAGAAGCGCGCGAAGTAGCCGTTGCCGTTGAAGGTCGTTGGCAACTGGGGCTCTCCCACCAGCACCGCGGTGCCCCCCTGCTCGTGGTAGAGCCCGGCACGCAGTTCGCCGATGTTCTCGATCTCGCGCCCGAAGTCCAGCCCGGTGTTGAACGTGCCCACATGCAGCACCCCCAGGCGGTCGAGGTTCTGGTCGAACAGCGGGCGGTTGTCAGCGCCGTAGCCCACGTGCGGATCGATGAACCAGGCCGAGAGACGCTCGAACGGCAGATACAGGTCGGTATAGATGTGCGGTGAATATCCGATCTGTGCATCCAGCACCCATTCGCCGCCCGTGGAGGTCACATCGGCCATGGTCGCCCGCGCGCCCAGGTTGTAGGTGGCGTTGCCCTGCAGGTCGTCCTGCAGCCCCATGCCGAATCGCACCGTGTTGGCCCCCAGGGAATTGCGTTCGGCAGAAATCAGCAGCCCCTGGCTGTCGCCTTGCGTCACGACCTGGTAGTCCAGGGTCTCGAGGTCGCCGCGGCCGTAGAAATCGGTGATGACACGGCGCAGCGCGGCTTCATCCAGGGGCTTGCCGACGAAGCCGGCGAACAGGTCCTTGATGGCCGCCGCGTACGCTTCTGAACCGGGGGCGACCTGGACGAACTGGATGAGCGGCACGCCGGTGCGGCCGGCCTTGCGCTGCGCGACATAGCGGGCGTAGTCCGCCGGGCTCAGCGCCAGGCTCCCGAGGCGCTGCGCGAGTTCCTGGGTGGCCTGCACGCCGGCGTCCTCGGCGCGCGGCACGATGCCGAAATCAAACGAGGACATATCCCCCATGGCCGGGGTGATCACGATGTCCCTCGGACCCAGTGTTTTCAGCTGACGCTGAGCGTCGCGCCGGATCAGGATCGACAGCATCTGGTTGGAGATGGTGGCAGCGCTGCCGCTGCCCAGGCGGTCGCGGCTGAACAGCGTCGCCCCGACATCCACCACGATCAGTACATCCACGCCCATCTGCCGGGCAACATCGATCGGCAGGTTGTCGGAAATACCGCCATCGACCAGCACTTTGCCGCCGCGTTCCACGGGCACGAACACCCCCGGGGCGGACAGGCTCGCGCGCATGGCCGTGGCCAGATCCCCGGAGCCCATCACCACCGGATCGCCGGTGGCAAGGTCGGTCGCCACCGCCCGGAACGGCGTGGGCAGGCGATCGAAATCAGTGGCAGTGGCCACCGGCAGGGTCAGCTGCCGCAGCAGCATTTCCAGTGACTGTCCCTGCAGCAGGCCCTTGGGCAGGCGGAAATGCCCGCCGCTGATGCCCAGCGGGAAATTGACCAGGAAGCTCTCGTCCTCCTCCTTGCGTCGGAAACTGAGTTCCTGGCGCGGCGGACGGTCACGGAAGGCGTCCTGCCAGTTGAGCGAGGCCGCCACGCGCGCGATTTCATCGGCGGACAGCCCACTGGCATACAGGCCACCCACCACCGCGCCCATGCTGGTGCCGGCGATGGCATCGATCGGGATGTGCAACTCGTCCAGCACCTTGAGCACACCGATATGGGCCGCGCCCCGCGCGCCTCCTCCGGACAGCACCAGACCGATGCGGGGACGGCGCAGCAGTGCCGGGGTCTGCGGGCCGGCGGGCGCCGCTGCCACACCCGCCGCTGCCTGGTCCGTCTGCGCCCAGGCAGCGGGGAGCAGCAGCGCCATCAGCGCCGCGGCCAGCCAGGAACGCAGGGTTCGTGTGATCGGTGCCCGTGTCACGGCCGAGAGAATAGCAGCCCATGGTGGCCGCAAAACCGACTATATCGCTTAGACTTGCGGGTCAGAGTCGCTGAAAGGCCGTCCATGTCCCTGTACGAAATTCTCCCCGTCGCGTCCATCGTCATCCAGGCACTGCTGATCATCCACGTGATCAAGACCGGCCGGAACTTCATCTGGATCTGGGTCATCGCCTTGTTGTCCTTCGCCGGCATCCTGGCCTACGTGGCCGTGGAGCTGATCCCGGACCTGCTGGGCAGCCGGGCGGCCCAGGCCACCCGCCGCGGCATGAAGCTGGCGCTGGACCCCACGGCCCAGCTGCGCCAGTAAGAGATCGAGGCACACGCCACTTCCAACGTGGCCAGCAACCAGCGCTATGCGGATGAACTGCTCAAACACGGGCGTTTCGAGGAAGCGATCAGCATCTACCGGCGGGTGCTCACCGGTCTGTACGAACATGACCCCAACCTGATGCTGGGACTGGCGCGCGCGCAGTTCGGCCTGGGACAGGCGGCCGCGGCGCGCGGCACGCTGGAGCAGCTCAGGCAGGCCAATCCGGACTTCACCCATCCGGACGCCCAGCTGCTGTACGCCCGGGCGCTGGAAGCCGAGGGCAGCCCCGAGCAGGCGCTGGCCGAGTACCGGCCGCTGGCCACGGCTTACCCCGGTGCGGAGGCGGCGGTGCGCTACGCACAGCTGCTGCAGGCCCAGGGGCACACGCAGGAGGCAGCCACTGTGGCGCGCGAACTGCTGGAACGGGCGCGCATCGCTCCTGCGCACTACCGCCGGGCGCAGCGCCCCTGGCTGGATGCGGCGGCACGCATCGCCCGCTGACGGACCCTTTCAAGGATCCGATCCCGGAGGATCAGCCGCGGATGCCCCGCGGCGGCTTGCGTGATACGCCGCGGACCGGCACCTGCTGCGTGATGCAGTGGATATTGCCGCCACCCAGCAGGATCTCACGCGCCGGCACGCCCACCACCGTCCGTCCCGGGAACAGGCGCTTGAGCAGGCTGGCCGCCACCTTGTCGGTGCGCGGGTCGAGCAGCGGCATCACCAGCCCGCCGTTGGCCAGGTAGAAGTTCGCATAGCTGGCCGCCAGACGCTCACCGGCCACGCGCGGCTTCACACCCTCGCGGGCACGGATGCCGGCCGCTTCCTTCGCGGTCATCTTCAGCGGCCCCGGCATCGGGAGCTTGTGGATCTTGAGTCGGCGGCCGCGGGCATCACGGGCCTCGTGCAACCGCTCCCAGGCGCTGCGCGAACTGGCGTACTGTGGATCGCGCTTGTTGTCCGTCCAGGTGAGCGCGATCTCTCCCGGCTTCACGAAACAGGCGAGTTCATCGATATGCCCGTCGGTCTCGTCGTTGAACAGGCCCTCACCCAGCCAGATCACCGTATTCACGCCCAGGTAATCCGACAGGTACAGGTCGATGTCGTCACGGCCCAGCGAGGGGTTGCGGTTGGGGTTGAGCAGGCATTCCTCGGTCACCAGCGCGGTGCCGTCACCGTCCACATGGATCGCACCGCCCTCGTTGATGAGGGGCGCCCGGTAGCGCGCGTCACCCTCGATCTCCAACACCTTGCGCGCCACGAGATCGTCCTGATGCCAGGGAAAGTACAGCCCGCCGCTGAGCCCGCCCCAGGCGTTGAACTGCCAGTCCACGCCGCGGCG
>DAIDKA010000211.1 GCA_027451085.1 Gammaproteobacteria bacterium | reverse complement strand
CGGCAGATCGCCGCCGCGGTCCTGACCGTCAGGCAGGCGGGCCGCGGTCTGTACGGCCTGGTGAACAATGCGGGTATCGGATCTTTTGCTCCCGTCATCAATCCTCCCAGGGACGAGTTCGACCGGATCATGGCGGTGAACGCCGTGGCGCCGTACCGGATGGTGCAGGCTTTCGGACCGCTGGTCGTGAAGCAGAAGGGACGCATCATCACCATCGGTTCCATCGGCGGCTTCGTTGCGCTCGCTGACAGCTCCGCCTACAGCATGAGCAAGTTCGCCGTGGAAGCACTCACCGATTCCCTGGCGGAGGAACTGGCGCCGCAGGGCGTCGGGGTGAGCATCATCGAACCTGGCACCTACAAGACCCGCATCAACGAGAACGCCATGGCCCGCGGCCAGGCGTCCAACAACATCAATCCCGCGCAGAACGGGGATCCGGACCAGGTGGCCAGGGTGGTGGAACGCGTGCTTGCCGCCGCCCACCCCCTGCGGCGTTACCTGACGGTGCCGAACCGCTGGGAGGCGCAGTGGGCCTTGCGCGCCGCCGCCGACCGGCTGGTGCAGCTGAACGAAGGCCAGCCGTATACGTATGACCACGCCCGGATGCTCGAGCTGCTGGAAGACTCGCTGGCCCACAAGCCGCCACCGCCGCCACCCGACCAGCACTGATCCGGCCAGCATTGAAGCGGACTTGTGCAGCTGCAACTTGAACAGGGGTTGTCGATGATGAAGCGTACGAGCGGTTTGAAGGTGCAGCCGGCGCTGCTGGCTGCGGCCTGGGCGCTGGGGTCTGTCTGCGCGCAGGCGGCGCCACCCGCGCCTGCCGCGGCGGACAAGGCCGTCCGCGAGCTGGAGCAGGCCCAGGACCGGGCCGCCGTGGCGGGTGACCGCGCCACGCTGGATCGTATATTCGCGCAGGACTACCGCATGGTCAGCCCGAACGGCGAGGTCATCGACCGGGCGCAGCTGTTTTCCCTGCTGCTCAATGGATCGCGGCCGTACAAGTCCGCGGTCTATGAGACCCAGCTGGTGCGGAACATGGGCGACGTGGTCGTGACCGTGGGCATGGAGGACGTGGTGCCGAACTACGGCTCCCAGGCCGGGCAGGTGGTGCACCGGCGCGTGACCCAGGTGTGGCAGTACCGCGATGGCCGCTGGCAGCTGACGCTCCGGCACGCGATGATCGTGCCGGAGCACATGACCGTAAAAGCGCAGTAGCGCAGCTGCCCGGGCCGTGGCGTCTGCGGGGCGCCTCAGAACATCGAATTGGCGTTGTCCGCGGTGTCCGGGATCGGCTGGATGACGTCCCAGTGCTCCACCACCTTGCCGTTTTCGATGCGGAAGATGTCCACCACGGATTCGCCGTGGGGGTTGGGCCCGTTGATGCCATGCAGGTGCAGCACGACGAGGTCGCCTTCGGCGATGACCTTCTTGACCTCGTAACGGTGCTCCGGAAAGGCCTGCTTGAAACCGGCGATCCAGTTGCGCACGCCGTCATGGCCATCGGCGGCGTAGGGCGCGTGCTGGCGATAGGTATCCCCCATGTAGCGTCGCGCGGCCTCAAAATCCTTGTCGCCGATCAACGCCTGGTACAGCGTCAGCACCAGTTCCTTGTTGCGGGCCAGGCGGGCCGCTTCCGCCGCGGCGGTGAGAGGGGCGGTCCTGTTTCCGGCCGGAGTCTTGCGCGTGGCCGGGCGCTTTGCCGGCTGCTTTGTCGTGGATCGCCGGGCCGGCGTTGCAGTGCGCCGGGTGGCCGGGCGGCGGGCTGAGCTGCGTTTGCCTTTGGCGTGCTTGGCGGCGGGGCGTTTGCGGGCGCTGCCGGCTGCGGTCTTTGCCCTTTTCTTCTTCTTTGCCATGGGGACTCCTGTGCGGCTGGTGAGTGGGTGTTCGGCTGGGTGTTGACAAGGCTACCGTTTTGCTCAATTGTATGAATAATATAGTACATGCATACAAAGGTGGCGCTTGAAGCTGCGGCTTGAGGACAACGGGGTGCCGATCTACGTGCAGCTGCGCGAGCAGGTGCTGCGTGCCATCGGCAGCGGCGAGCTCAAGCCCGGGGAGCAGCTGCCCACCATGCGCCAGGTCGCCGTGGACCTGCGGGTGGACCTCAACACCGTGCGCCATGCCTATGATGAGCTGGAGCAGACCGGCGCCATCGTGATCCGGCGTCCGCGCGGCACTTATGTGGCGGACCGGCCGCCGCCGGTGGACCCGGCGCGCCAGGCCCGCAGGACCGAGGGGGTTGCGCAGCAGGCGATTGCGCTGGCCGTGGCCAGCGGGGTCGATCCTGCGGAAATGGCGCAGCAGGTGATGCAGATCATGAAGCGGGAGGGGAGCAGAAAATGAACGTCATGAAATCCGTCACGGGTGGCAGTTACGGCGACGGCCCGTTCCAGGGC
>DAIDKA010000210.1 GCA_027451085.1 Gammaproteobacteria bacterium | reverse complement strand
GTGGCCAGGGCAGTCCACGTGGGCGTAGTGGCGACCAGAGGTTTCGTACTCGACGTGGGCGGTGTTGATGGTGATACCGCGGGCCTTTTCTTCGGGCGCTGCGTCGATCTGGTCGTAAGCCTTGGCTTCGCCGCCGAATTTGGCGGACAGCACCGTGGCGATGGCCGCTGTCAGCGTCGTCTTGCCATGGTCCACGTGACCAATCGTGCCCACGTTCACGTGCGGCTTGGTGCGTTCAAATTTCTCTTTCGACATGGCTGCAACCTCTAGCGAATTCTTTTGACTGTCCGATCAAATCCGTCCGCGGGCCCCATGGCCCGGGAATCTCGACGGCCGGGAGGCCGGCCCTGCCAGTTCTGGAGCTGATGACCGGGATTGAACCGGTGACCTCGTCCTTACCAAGGACGTGCTCTACCAACTGAGCTACATCAGCTGAAACCGTCTTGCCTGGAGCGGGTAGTGGGAATCGAACCCACGCCATCAGCTTGGAAGGCTGAGGTTCTACCATTGAACTATACCCGCCGATGGCAACCTCTAACCTGCGCCGCTGCTCCGTGGTACCCCTTGGCGCCGACCGGCCGACCGTTCCTGCCGCTTGCCTGTACCCGTGGTGGAGGGGGAAGGATTCGAACCTTCGAAGGCGTAAGCCGGCAGATTTACAGTCTGCTCCCGTTGGCCGCTTGGGTACCCCTCCTGCGAAAACGAGCCGCGTATTCTGATTTCCGCCTGCCAGGGTGTCAACAGCTACTCGCTCAGTCTCTCTCTTTATTTTGTATTTCCATGTTGCCGGCCCTTGTACCAGGGGCTGTCATCCCTCGGGACAGGCGGCTGGACCCTCGGCGCAATCCGCCGATGCTTGGCCTGGGCCGATGCGCCCGCCAGCGCAGTGACCTGCTCCGGGCCCAGCAACTGCCAGGCTGCCGCTGCCATGTCCCTGGGCAGCTGTACCGGGCCATAACGGATGCGCAGCAACCGGCTGACTTCACTGCCCACGGCCTGCCACAGCCGCCGGACCTCGCGATTACGTCCCTCCCGCAGCACCACGCGATACCAGGCGTGCGTACCTTCGGTACGGCTGGGGGTCACGCTATCGAATCGGCCCGGACCGTCCTCCAGCTGCACGCCCGCGAGCAATGCCTGCAGCTGCAGCGGTGACAGCGCGCCGCGCGACCGCACCAGGTACTCGCGCTCCACCTCAGCCGAGGGGTGCATCAGCTTGTGCGCCAGCTCGCCATCGGTGGTGAACAGCAGCAGCCCGGAGGTATTGACGTCCAGGCGCCCGACGACGATCCAGCGTCCATGCGGCGGCGGCGGCAGATGGTCGAACACCGTGGGCCGGCCCTGCGGATCGCTGCGGGTGGTGACCTCTCCCACAGGCTTATTATAGAGGAGTACGGTGGCCGCCCCGGCTGGTGCCCTGGTGCCGAGTTCAAGCCGCTTACCATCCAGGCGGATATCATCAGCAGCCGTCGCGCGCACGCCGAGTCCCGCCACGGCGCCATTGACCGTCACCCGGCCGTCCCGGATCCAGTCCTCGATGGCGCGGCGGGAGCCATGGCCGGCCCCGGCCAGGAGTTTTTGCAGACGTTCCGAAGCTTCCACCGCATTATCCGGACATAAGCTTATATTGGGTCGGACTTGGCCCGCAGGCGCTGCGCCATGTCAGTATTGCCGCCCCGCACCCCAAGGCTCGGGTCGGTTAGCTTAACGGAAGGTTTCCCATGATCTACGACAACATTCTGGGTACCGTGGGCAGGACTCCCATTGTCGGCATCCAGCGCTTGGGCCCGCCGCATGTGCGCATGTACGTCAAGTGCGAGTTTTTCAACCCGCTGTCTTCGGTCAAGGACCGCCTGGCGCTGGCCATCATCCTGGATGCTGAAAGCCGCGGCACCCTCAAGCCAGGCCAGACCGTCGTGGAGGCGACCTCCGGCAACACGGGCATCGCACTGGCCATGGTCTGCGCTGCCAAGGGCTACCCCTTTGTTGCGGTCATGCCGGAGACCTTTTCGGTGGAACGGCGCCGTATCATGCGCGCCCTGGGTGCCAAGGTCATCCTGACCCCGGCCGCCGCCAGCAGCACCGGCATGGTGAAAAAGGCGCAGGAGCTGGCAGAAAAGCACGGCTGGTTCCTGGCGCACCAGTTCGAGAACCCGGCCAACCCCGCCTACCATCGCAACACCACTGCCGCGGAAATCATAAGTGATTTCGCCGGCCGCCGCCTGGACTACTTCGTCAGCGGCTGGGGCACCGGCGGCACCCTGACCGGTGTGGGCGAGGTACTGCATGTGGCCCGACCGGAGGTCCAGGTGGTCGCCGCCGAGCCCGAAAATGCCGCGCTGCTGGCTGGCAAGACCTTCTCCCCGCACAAGATCCAGGGCTGGACCCCGAACTTCGTCCCGGGCGTGCTCAACAAGGCCGTGCCGAACCGCCTGCTGCAGGTGTCCGACGCGCTGGCCATCGAGACCGCCCGTGCCCTGGCCACCAGGGAAGGCATTTTCTGTGGTATCTCATCCGGGGCCACGTTTGCCGCCGCGCTGGCCGTGGCCAAGGAGGCATCGCCGGGGTCCGTGATCCTGGCCATGCTGCCAGACACCGCGGAGCGTTACCTGTCCACGGCTTTGTTCGAAGGAATCAGTGACGGTGGCGACCCTGAGCCCTGAACGGAGCCTGCCGCTGTCGCCCGCAGCCCGGGCGTCTGAGCTGGCAGACACCTCCGGCGTCGCCTCGGGTCCGTCCCGGGGTGATGCGCGTCGCTACACCGATCTGCCCGATCCCTTTCCCCTATACCTGGGGGGAGTGTTGCACAAGGCAGTCATTGCCTATGAGACATGGGGGGAATTAAATCAACAGCGAGACAATGCGGTCCTGCTGTTCACCGGGCTATCCCCCTCTGCACATGCCCGCTCGTCAGCGGCTGACCCCAGCCCCGGCTGGTGGCAGGACATGATCGGCCCCGGCTCAGCCCTCGACACCTCAAAGCTGTTCGTGGTCTGCGTCAATTCCCTGGGGAGCGCCTTCGGGTCCACCAGCCCTCTGTCCATCGACCCCACCACTGACAAGCCCTACCGGATCGACTTCCCGGAACTGTCCGTCGAGGACATCGCCCGCGGCGGCTACGAAGTCCTGCGCAGCCTCGGCGTGACGCGCGCCCATACCGTCATCGGCCCTTCGCTCGGCGGTATCGTCGTGCTGGCCTATGCAGCTTTGTTCCCTGGCGCGGCCCGCAACCTGGTCAGCATTTCGGGCACCGCCGCTGCCTCACCCTTCGCCATCGCGCTGCGCTCCATCCAGCGCGAGGCCATTCTGCGCGACCCGGACTTCAAGGACGGGCATTACACCGACGAACATCCGCCTGCCACGGGCATGCGGATCGCACGCAAGCTCGGCATGATGACCTACCGTTCCGCCGGTGAGTGGGCGCAGCGCTTCGGACGCGAACCGGCCAAGGAGGATCTGCGCGACGGCAGCCCGTTCGGGCCCGAGTTCGCCATCCAGAGCTACCTGGAGCTGCACGCCCGGCGTTTCGTGCGCGCCTTCGATCCCAACTGCTACCTCTACCTGTCGCGTGCCATGGACCGCTTCGACCTTGCCCGGCACGGCGCAAGCATTCCTGCAGTGCTGCAGCGCTCGGGCGTGGAAAACGCACTGGTGATCGGGGTGGAAAGCGACATGCTGTTCTCCATCGCGGAGCAGCGCCAGCTGGCCACGGCGTTCACTGCAGCGGGCGTGAACACCCGCTTTGCACCGCTCGACTGCATCGAGGGCCACGATTCGTTCCTGATCGACATTCCACGCTTCGGCGCACAGATCAGCGCGTTCCTGAACGAAGCGGGCTAAAGCTGCGGCATCGGACAATGCAGCAGCGCGCAGGTGGTGCGCAGCAGCTCATCCTCCTCCACCGCCAGCCGGCCGTCGGCCGCGACCGTGCGGCCGAGACCCTCGATCAGTTTCTGCTTGTCCTGCGGCCGCAGGCTCTCCAGCCGGCCCAATGCATCGCTCGTACGCTGCGGCCAGTCGTCATAGGTGGCATAAGGCGCGGGCTGGGCCAGCAAGCCGCGGATGCCCGCATCGTAGGCAGCACGGATTTCGGTCTCGTCGCTGCTGCCACAGCGCGCCAGGGTGGCGAACAGCGCGTGCACCGATGGCGCGGCCTGCGCGAGCGTCAGGTTTCCATGCGGCGCCTGTGCCGCCATCTCGTCCGTCAGCAGCGTGCCCAGCAGCAACCCGAGGCAGAACTCGAACACCTCGATGCCGGGGTGCAGGTGTACGAGATCCTGCACCAGCACCGCGAGCTTCTGTCGCTCGGCCCGCGGCAGGCGCCGCAGGCTCGGAAACAGCGTCAGCAGCGTGGGCAGGCGCTGCATGGGTGACAGGCTGCCGGCCTGCGCCCCGGCCGCATTGATGGCCTCGAAATCAGCAGGACCCAGGCGCTGCGCAAGCAGCTGACCCTGCGCCTGCCGCACCGCCGGGTCGCGGCTGGCCAGGAGCGCCAGCACCAGCGCCCGTGCATATGTCGCGGAGCCCGGCACGGTCACCGATGCCGCGCCGACCGTGGCGGCCGCCACATGCTCTTTCCGGCTCTCGTCATCGCCTTGCCCGGCCGGTACCGACCGCGCTGCCAGGCGCTCGATCTCGGCCGGATCGAACTGCGGGTCGAGCTCGCGGATGCGTGCAAGCAAAGGCGGATGGGTGGCGAAGATGCGCGCAAGTCCGGGCGCAAACAGCATGTGCGCCACCTGCTCCGCATCGGCGGCCACAAAGTGCGAGCCGTACTCCGAGGCCGCGATTTTCATCAGCGCGCCTTTCAGGCCATCGGTGCTGCGAGTGAACTGCACCGCCGAACCATCGGCCAGCCGCTCACGCTGGCGGCTGACCGCTGCCTGCAGGATGCGCCCGGCCGTCAGACCGATGTAACCCAGCGCCATGATGGCAAGTCCCGCGCCCACCCATCCCATGCCGCCGCCGCGCCGGTCGCGGTCGCCGCCCCGCGGGGCGAAATAGAACATCATGCGGCCGGCCACCGCGATGACCAGCAGGCCGAAGATGGCGCCCATCAGCTGCACGTTCAGGCGCATGTCGCCGTTGACGATGTGGCTGAACTCGTGCCCGATGACCCCCTGCAGCTCATCGCGGGTCAGCTGGTCGAGCGCGCCGCGGGTCACGGTGATGGCGGCATTGGCGGGGGTCTGGCCGGCAGCGAAGGCATTGATCGCCGGCTCCTGCTCCAGCACGTACACCTCGGGTACCGGTACACCCGCGGCGATCGCCATTTCCTCGATGATGTTGCGCAGCCGGCGCAGCGCGGGATCCGCGGTGTCCGCCTCCACCCTCGCGCCGCCGACGGAGCGCGCCACCACCGCGCCGCCGCCCTGCAACTCCAGGGACTTGAACGCGCTGGCGATGCCGATCACCGCCAGGATCAGCAGCGAAATGCCGAGGGCTGTGTCCGGGTGCCGGCGGGCATAGTCCAGCGGGCCGATGCCGGGGGACGTGTACTCCTGCACCCCGCTGGCGGCGTAGCGCGCGCCATCACGCGCATCCAGCACCGTGAACGCCACGGCGTCCAGCGCCAGCACCACGCAGGCGAGCACCGTGATGAAAAGCAGCACGAACAGGCGCGACTGCTTGCGCGCCGCCGCTTGGTAGGCATAGAAGTCCACGGCCGCTCCTTGGACGAAGACTAGGTGAAGCTCACCTTGGGCGCCTCGCGCGCGGCAGGCGTGGCGATTTCCAGAGGCGCAGCCGGCAGGAAGCTGAACATGCCGGCCACCAGGCTGCCGGGGAACACCTCGCGCCGGTTGTTATAGCCCATCACGGAATCGTTGTAGGCCTGGCGCGCGAAGGCGACCTTGTTCTCCGTGGAGGTCAGCTCCTCGGACAGCTGCATCATGGTCTGGTTGGCCTTGAGGTCCGGATAAGCCTCTGCCAGGGCAAACAGCCGGCCCAGGCTGCCCGCAAGCTGCGTTTCGGCACCGGACAATTGCTGCACCGCCGCGGCGTCCGCCGGGTTGGCGGCGGCGGCCTTCAGGCCGGACACGGCACCGTTACGCGCCTGGATCACCGCCTCCAGGGTCCCACGCTCGTGCTGGAGGTAGCCCTTGGCCGTTTCCACCAGGTTCGGAATCAGGTCATTGCGCCGCTGAAGCTGCACGTCGATCTGCGCAAATGCGTTCTTGAACGCGTTCCGGGCGGTCACCAACCCGTTGTAGATGGAAATCAGGACCAGGATCAGCACAACGATGACGGCCAGGACTATCAGGCTCATGGGTGCTCCGCAAGTGGCGACTGCGTCCACGGTAGCCACCTGCCGGCCGGAGTCAAGCTCAGGATTCGGAGTATGATTAAGTTGACTCCCCAACGACCCGGCATGGGCCGCTGGCATACTGGTTTTCCATAGGCAGCCCCCTGAAGGAGCGGCTGTGCTTCCAAGGAGTTTGGTTCAGTGGAACGTCGGTTACACACTCGGCATCGCGCCCGCACGACCGTTTACATCACCGTCCCCGGCCAACCACGCCGCCAGTGCAAGGCGGTCAACCTGAGCGCCACTGGCGTCTTCATCCAGACTTCCAACCTGGGCCTGCGCAAGGGTCAGAACGTGCTGCTCGCCTTCGCCATCAACCTGGGCACCGTCACCAAGGTGCACCGCCGCAGCGCGGTGGTTGCGCATGTCTCGCGCGGCGGCACCGGCCTGATGATGGAATCCTATGGCGCCGGAGTCGCCAAGGTCGTCTGACCTGCAGGTGCCATGCGCGCCGTGACGGCTGACGCCGGCGCAACCCCCGGGACCGGAGGCGGAGCTGCTGCCGGAACAGGCATGTGGGCCTGTTCATCGCGCTTGCGCTGCGAGTCCTCCACGGCCTTGGTCATCACGATGATGCTGATGCGTCGGTTGGTCGGACTCTGCGGGTCTTCCTTGTCGAACAGCACGGTCGAAGACAGTCCCACGACACGCGCCACCTTGTCTGCCGACAGCCCGCCGTCCTCGAGCGCGCGCCGTGCCGCATTGGCGCGGTCGGCCGACAGCTCCCAGTTGCTGTAGGAGCCGTTGCCCGGATAGGGCCGCACGTCAGTGTGCCCGGTGATCTCCACGTGGTTCGGCACGGTGCTCAGGTAGCCGGCCAGCTGGTGCAGGATGGTGACGGTGTAGTCCTTCAGCCGCGCCGAACCGACGTCGAACATCGGGCGGTTCTGCTTGTCCACGATCTGGATGCGCAGGCCCTCGGGCGTGATGTCCAGCAGCAGTTGATCCTTGAACGGCGCCAGCGCCTGGCTGTTCTCGATCGCCGCGCGCAGCTCTTCCATCAGGCTCTCCAGCTTGCGGTGATCCGCCTCCGCCGCGGCCGCAGCCTGCTCCATGGCCTGCCTGGGGTCCTGGCCCGGGACCTTCGCGGTGTCCACCAGCGTGACCTGCTTGGTCATCACCGTCCGCGGCGAGTCCAGGCCGCCGTGCAGATCGATCACACTGGTGCTGGCGCCGCCGGGCCCCATCTGCGCGGGCGCCGCGCGCGTGCTGTGACCCTGTTCGAGGCTCGGGTTCTTGAAGTAGTCAAACAGCGCCGCACGCTGCTCCTTGTCGAGCGCCGTGATCAGCCACAGCACCAGGAAAAACGCCATCATCGCAGTCACGAAGTCGGCGTAGGCCACCTTCCACGAGCCGCCGTGATGCGCCCCGCGCCCGCCCTTCCTGCGCTTGACGACGATGATGGGCGCGGCGGACTGTTTTGAAGCCATGATGAGCCCGGCAGCGGTTGCGGCGGCCCTAACGGGCGCCCTTGAGTTCGGTGCCCAGGTCCGAGAAGCTCGGGCGCACGTCCGCAAACAGCAGCTTGCGCGCGAACTCGATCGCCACCGCCGGTGCGTAGCCGCGCACGCTGGAGACCAGCGCCATCTTCACCAGTTCGAACGCCTTGCCCTCGTCGCTGGCGCGCTTTTCCATGGCCGCGGAAATGGGCGCCACGAACCCGTAAGCCACGAGGATGCCGATGAATGTGCCGACCAGCGCCGCGGCCACCTTCTCGCCGATGGTGGCGACGTCGGCGCCGGCTATCGACGCCATGGTGTTGATGATGCCCATCACGGCCGCGACGATGCCGAAGCCGGGCAGCGCATCCGCCACCTTCTGCAGCGCGTGGGCCGGCTCGGACGCCTCGTGGTGGTGGGTCTCCAGCTCGTACTCCAGCATGCTTTCCAGCTCATGCGGATCAAGGTTGCCGCCGACCATCAGGCGCAGGCAGTCGGTGATGAATTCGATCATGTGCCTGTCGGCCAGGATGCGCGGGTAGCGCGCGAAGATGTCACTTGAGGCCGGATCATCCACATGCGCCTCGATGGACAGCATGCCCTCCTTGCGCGCCTTCATCAGGATGTCATACAGGAGCTTGAAGAGGTCCACGTAGTCGTTGCGCTGATAGCGCGGCCCCTTGAACAGGCCCATGACACCGGCCAGCACCGCCTTGAGCACCTTGGCCGGATTGCTGATGACGAAGGAACCAAGCGCAGCGCCGCAGATGATCACGACCTCAAGCGGGTGCCACAGCAGGATCAGGCTGCCACCGGACAAGGTGAAACCCATGATCACGCTGCCCAGGACAATCGCGGAGCCGATGATGAGAAACATGATGCGCTAAAGGCTCCTGACTGAATCATGAGGCGCCATCGCCTCGGCAACGTCCTACATATCGGCCGGTACCAGGGTTCCTTGAGCCCGCAAACCTGCGAGGACCGCACGCTTCCGGATGACGTAAAACGGGATACCATCACGGAAGTTTTCCAGGAACCACGGTAAAGCCGATGCGCCGCATCACCCTGTGTCTGGCCCCGCTGCTGCTGTTGCTCAGCGCCTGTGTCACCCCTGCCCCGGCAAGGGTGCCGGCGGGTCCTTATGTCGCATCAGGCACCCTGCACCTGGCGACGCTGCTGCCGCCGCCGCCGGCCGCCGGCTCACCCGAGGAGCGTGCGGAGCTGGACGCCATGTTGCTCATCCAGCAGCGGCGCACCCCCGCCGAGATCGGGCGCGCCCGCGCGGATGCCAACCGCGTGGTCTGGCGCTTTGCCGACGCGCTCGGCAACCCGCCGGCATTCACCGCGGAGCGCCTGCCCCTGACGGCGGCATTTTTCCAGCGCCTCACCCGCGAAATCGACGCCGACAGCGCCGGCCCCAAGGGCGTCTTCGCCCGGCCGCGCCCCTTCCGCGCCGAACCGCGGTTGACGCCGGTGGTGACCCGGGCTGTCTCCTGGTCCTACCCCAGCGGCCATTCCACCTGGGCGCATGCCATTGCCATCGTACTGGCCGACATGGTGCCGGAACGCAGGGCGCAGATCTTCGCCCGCGCCGATGAGTACGGCCGCAACCGCATCGTCGCCGGCGTGCACTACCCCAGTGACGTCGAAGCCGGCAAGCTTTGCGGCACCGTGATCGCTGCGGACCTCCTCGCCTCACCACGCTTCAGGGTCGACGAGAGCGCCGCCGCCGCGGAGCTGCGCCAGGCGCTCGGACCGCCATCGCCGGCCCAGGCCAGGCACTGAACGTTGATTGCCTGCGGCGCCGCAGTCGCATTCCACAGATGACACAAGACCGGGGAGCTCGATGAAACGCATCCATGTCATAGGGGTCGCGCTGGCGCTGCTCCTGAGCGCCTGCGCCACGCACAACCTGCCTGACATCGGGCAGGCTCCAAGCGAACCGGAAGCGGGCTGCAACCGCGCCTGCCTGACCCACGTCATGACCGACTACCTGGCGGCGCTTGCCGCCGGTGACGCCTCGCGGCTGAAAATCAGTCAGCCGGTGGCCTTTACCGAGGACCAGGTGCAGCTGCCCTTCGGGCATGGCGGCGTCTGGTCCCACCACGTGCAACTCACCGGCTACCGGTTCGACATCATCGACGTGCGCGCCGGCATTGCCGCCGGCCTGGTCAAAATCGACCTCGACGGCAGGCCCGCACTCATGGCGCTGCGCATCCTCACCCGCCAGGGCCGGATCTTCGGGGTGGAAAGCCTGGTCGCGCGCAACAAGGACGAGGGCATGATCTTCAACGTGGATGCGATCCGGACACTGAGCCCGGCCATGGCCGCCACGCCCCCGGCAGGACAGCGCAACCCGCGCGCCGAGATGATCGCCGCCGCCATCCACTATCCCCAAGGCCTCAAGGCCGGCAGCTTTGCAAAGGTGGACGTGCCCTTCGCCAGTGACGCCTACCGCTTCGAGAACGGCCAGCTCATGGCCGGCCCGGGCTGCACCTTCTTCAAGGGCTGTGAACACATCAAGTCTCAGCACATCCCCACGCTCTCCGGGCTGACCTACCGTGTCGCCGCCGTGGATGAGGAACAGGGCGTGGTCCTGATCCGCATGGACTTCGGCCCCGGCTCGGTGTTCGAGACGCCGAACCGACCCAAGAACCAGTCACTGTCAGTGTTCGAGGCGTTCAAGGTCTACGGCGGGCAGATCCACGCGGTCGAGGCCTTCATGAAGATGAAGCCGGCGGACCAGCCACTGGGGTGGGACTGAAGCAGCCGGTCACCCGGCGCACAAAAAAACCTCCCGGCTGCGCAACTTTTCCCCGGCCTGCAGCGAACTGTCAATCATGCGGATGACATGGGTGTCGTCCGCGCCATGACCTCTCCCAGGAGCAGGATAATGAGAACATTTGCCATCGCCGTTCTGGCCGCCGCCATGACGTTTGCCACCGCCGCTGCCACCGCCGCACTGCCGGTCGGCGCCGTTGCGCCGGATTTCTCCCTCCAGGGCGCATTGGGGGGCCAGCCACTGACCTTCTCGCTCAAAACCGCGCTGCACAAGGGCCCGGTGGTGCTTTACTTCTTTCCCGCCGCCTTTACTCCCGGCTGCACGATAGAGGCGCACAAGTTCGCTGAAGCCACCGACGAATTCAACAAGCTCGGTGCCACCGTGATCGGAGTGACGGCAGGCAACATCGACCGCGTCACGGACTTCTCCAAGGTGGAATGCCGCAACAAGTTCGCGGTGGTCGCGGACCCGGGCGCACGGATTGCAGCGCAGTACCAGGCAACGCTGAGCATGGCCGGCCAGCAGCTTTCCAACCGCACCTCGTATGTCATCGCGCCCGACGGCAGGATTCTGCTGAGCTACAGCGATCTGAATCCGGAGCAGCACGTTGCAAAGACGCTGGCTGCGGTCAAGGCATGGCAGGCGAAGCACTCCTGATCGCAGGTCACTGACCATGCTGGTTGCGCTTGTCTCGGCTGTGCTGGGCGGACTGATCCTGAACCTGATGCCGTGCGTATTCCCGGTGCTGTCGCTCAAGGCGGCAGCGCTGGTGCGCCACGGCGGCAACCCGGTTCAGGCGCGCCTGGAAGGCATCGCGTTCTTCGCAGGCGTGATGATCACCCTGCTCGCGCTGGCGGGAGTGCTGATTGCCGCGCGGGCCGGCGGCGCGGCTGTCGGCTGGGGCTTCCAGCTGCAGTCGCCGGTGATGATCGCGCTCCTGGCCCTGGTCATGCTGGGCGCGGCGCTCAACCTCGCGGGCCAGTTCGAGGTGGGGTTGTCCATCGCTGGCGTCGGGCAAAGCCTCGACGGCCGACGCGGACTGCTCGGCGCGGCACTGACCGGGGCGCTGGCCATCATCGTTGCAACTCCCTGTACTGCGCCCTTCATGGCCGGAGCACTGGGCTATGCCCTGGTGCAACCACCGCTCCCCAGCCTCGCCATCTTTGCGGCACTGGGCGCCGGCTTCGCTGCACCCTTCACGCTGCTGGCGCTTTCTCCACGCCTGGCACGGGTGCTGCCGAAGCCGGGGCCGTGGATGCAGGTCCTGAAGCGCTTGCTGGTGTTCCCGATGCTCGGCGCTGCGGCATGGTTGGTATGGGTGCTGGACCAGCAGACCGGACAGGCCGGGCTGGCGGTGATTCTGGCCGCATCGGTGACGCTGGGTTTTGCGGGCTGGGTCTATGGAATGGCGCAGCGGCGCCGGCTGGCAGGACGCGGTTTCCGCGGCCTCTACGCGGTCGTGATCCTCGCTGTTACCGGCGCAGTGACGGCCGCCGCAACCCTGGAACACAGCAGGCCGGCACAGGCGGGCGTGTCGTCCGAGCAATCGGGAGCGGTCATCGAGGAGGCCTGGTCGCCGGCGCGGGTGGCTGCATTGCAGGCACAGGGCAGGCCGATCTTCGTCAACTTCACCGCGTCCTGGTGCATCACCTGCCAGGTCAACGACAAGACCTCGTTGTCGACCCGGACGGTCCGCAGCACGCTTGCCCGGACCGGCGCGACCTATATGATCGCGGACTCGACCAACTTTGACGCCTCCATCCAAAGAGCCCTGGCACAGTTCGGCAGGGCCGGCCTGCCGCTCTACCTGGTCTATCCTGCCGATGGTACAAAGCCGGTTGTTCTGCCACAGATCCTGACGCCGGCAATCGTTGTCGCCGCGCTGGAGAGGGCCGCAAGAAAACCCGCATGAACCGCACCACGCTCACGTGGCCGGCGCTGATGCAGGCCGCGCAGGGCGGCGATCAGCAGGCCTATCGCCAACTGCTGCAGGAGGTCGTGCCGTTGGTCCGGGCCGTGGTGCGCCGTCGCATCTTCGATGGCTCAATGGTCGAGGACGTGATCCAGGACACGCTCCTGACCCTGCACCGGGTGCGACAGACATACAATCCGGCGCAGCCTTTCGAGCCCTGGATCAGCACCATCGCCGAGGCTCGCGCAGTCGATGCCCTGCGCCGGCACGGCCGCACCCGCCGGCGCGAGATCAGCGACGTGCAGGCATTGGAACAGGTAATCGATCCCGGGGCCTTGCGGCAGGCCCACATGCTCGCGGTCGAGAGCGAGCTCGACCAGCTGCTGAGCCTGCTGCCGGAGCGGCAGCGCCAGGCGATCGAACTGGTGAAACTGCGGGAGATGCCGCTGGACGAAGCCGCGCGGGCCAGCAACCTGTCGGTATCGGCACTCAAGGCGCTGCTGCACCGTGCGCTGACGCGCCTGCGAAAACTTCGGGAGTATTGACCATGGTTGATCATGATGCGCTGATTGAAACGCTGGCCCGCGCGGCCACGCCGGTGCGGCGCCTGCGCCCGGCGCCGCTCAGGGCTCTCGCCTGGGCAGCCATCGCAATGGCGTGCGGGTGGATCGCGACCACCGGTGTCAGGGCGCCACCGGGCCTGTGGAGCGGCGGTGACTACTGGCAGGCGACGCAGCTGGCGCTGCTGCTGATGCTCGGCGTCGCAGCGCTCGTCAGCGCGTTCGAGATGAGTATCGCCGGGCGCTCCACCCGGTTGCAGCCCTTGCTCGTCATCGGCGTTCTTGCGTGGCTGGCGGTGAGCTTTGGCAGCATCGTCGCATCGGGTCAGCCTCTGGGCACAGTCGGCGACGGACTGTATTGTTTCCGCTTCCTGCTGGTTGCCAGCCTGCCCATGATGATCCTGGTGGTCATCGCGCTGCGGCGCACCGGCTCCTTCCGCCCCAGGCGGACGCTGCTGTCCGCGGGACTCGGCATTGCCGCACTATCGGCGTCGCTGCTGGCGCTATGCCATCCCTTTGCGCTCCAGTTCGTCGACTTCCTCATGCACCTGGCCGCCATTGCCAGCATCGTGGCTCTGACCCTCCTGCTCGGAATGCGCTGGGTCGCCTGGCCGACGCGCGGTCCTGCGCCGCAGCGCTGGTGACAGGGACCCGCGGTCAGACCTGGGCCGGGAAACCGAGCCGACGATTCGATTCGACAAGCCGTGCGTGCGCGGCACCCGAATCACGGTCGGCGAAGTGCTGGCTGGGCTGGGCCATACGGATCGTAAAAAAGTCCGGACCATTTTACGAACCATCGTAAAACGGTCCAGGCCGGGACCGGGTGCTCAGAACGCGCTTTTCACCACTCCGCCATCCACGCGCAGTGCCGCGCCGGTGGTGGCGGAGGACAGCGGGCTCGCCACGTAGAGGATCAGCGAGGCGACCTCTTCGGGACGCGCGAAGCGCTTGATGATCGAGGTCGGCCGGCGGTTGTTGATGAAGTTCTGCTCCATCTGCTCGAAGGACATGCCGTTGCGCAGCATCTGCGCATTGCGCGGGTCATGCGGATCCCGGGTCGGGCCGGGCAGGATGCTGTTCACCGTGACACCGGTCCTGGCACAGGTCTCGGCCAGGCCACGCGCCACGGCGATCACCGCCGCCTTGCTCATGCCGTACTGGATGCTCTCCACCGGGATCTGCAGGGCGCTTTCGCTGGAGATGAAGATGATGCGGCCCCAGTTGCGCTGCTTCATGCCCGGCAGGTAGGCGCGCGACAGCCGCACGCCCGACATCACGTTCAGGTCGAAGCTGCGGTACCAGTCCTCATCGGTGCTCTGGGTGAACTCCTTGGGAATCATGCCACCGACGTTGTTGACCAGGATGTCCACCCTCGGAAAGGCCGCCACCAGGCGCGCGATGTCCTCGGGCTTGGTCATGTCCGCAAGGTATGCCTGCGGCGCCCGGCCGGTCGCGGCCTTGAGGGAGACCACCGCGCGGTCCAGTGACTCCTTGTTGTTGCTGTTGATGATGACGATGGCGCCCTCCTTCAGCAGCGCCTCGGCCGTGGCATAGCCGATGCCAGCGGAGCTGCCGGTGACAAGGGCGATCTTGTCCTTCAACTGCAGGTCCAGGGCAAAGGCCGTCGCGGCTTGCGCAGCTGATAGAACCAGGGCCAGGGCGATCAACGCCGGGCGAAACCGTCTCAGGATCATCATGCTGCAACCCCCTTCACCCGGCCCGTACGACCAGCCGCTGGCGCGATCATAGCCCCAAAAACCGGCAGGTCGAACACCAGCACCTCCGCAGCCGCCCCATCTTCCAGCACGACCTTGTCGGCGGTCAGCCTGAGGGCATCGCCGGCTTCAAGCCGCATCCCGCTGGCCTTCACCGACCCTCGCGCCACATGCACATACACCTGGCGGCCGGGCGCAATGCCCAGCTCAGCGCGCTCCGCGCCATCGAACAGCCCGGCATACACACGCGCGTCCTGGTGGATCAGCACTGAACCTTCGGCGCGGTCCGGTGAGGCGATCAACCGCAGGCGACCGCGCTTGTCCTCCACGCTGAAACGCTGCTCCTCGTATCCCGGTTCAATGCCCTGCTGCGCGGGCATGATCCAGATCTGCAGGAAATGCACGGGCTGGGTCTGCGAGGCGTTGAACTCGCTGTGACGCACCCCGGTGCCGGCGCTCATCCGCTGCACATCGCCCGGACGGATGGTGGAACCGTTGCCCATGGAGTCGCGGTGGGCCAGCTCGCCATCGAGCACGTAGCTGATGATCTCCATGTCGCGGTGACCGTGGGTGCCGAAGCCCGCACCGGGCTGCACGCGGTCCTCGTTGATCACCCGCAGCGGACCCACTCCCATGTGCTCCGGATCGTAGTAATCCGCAAAGGAGAACGTGTGGTAGGACTTGAGCCAGCCGTGATCGGCCAGGCCACGTTCATTGCTGCGCCGGATTTCGTTCATGTCTGTCTCCATCGAAGTTTCAGTGGAGCCAGCATATTCTCGATTTATTGAATAAATAAGCGCAATATTCAGCTCATATTTATCAATTAATTCGATGATCAAGCTTAAGCAAAGCCATTTAGCGCTTCCCCGGTCCACGCTCGAACAGTGGGCCATCCTGACCGCTGTCATGGACCGGGGCGGCTTTGCCCAGGCCGCCGACGCCCTGCACCGCAGCCAGTCAGCCGTCAGTTATGCGGTTGCCCGGTTGCAGGAGGCCCTGGGTGTGCCGCTGCTATCGATGCAGGGGCGCAAAGCGGTGCTGACCGCGCACGGGGCAACCCTGCTGCAGCGGGCCCGCGCCCTGTTGCGCGACATGGACACGCTGGAGCAGCTGTCACGCAGCCTCAAGCAAGGGTGGGAACCCCGTTTGAACCTCGTGGTCGATGTGGCCTTTCCACGCGAACGCCTGCTGCTGATCCTGGCTGAACTTGCGCAGGTGTGCCCGGACACGCAGCTCGCACTCGAAGACGCCGTGCTGTCGGGCGCAGAACAGGCCGTCATCGACCAAACCGCCGACATCGTGGTGACCTCGCGGGTGCCCGGGGGATTCCTGGGAGAACACCTCATGGATGTCATTTTCACCGCCATCGCGAGTCCCGCCCATCCGCTGTTCAGCCTGGAAAGACCCCTGTCGCTGGACGACCTGACCCGGTATACGCAGGTGATCGTGCGCGATTCGGGCATTCATCCCCGCGACGAGGGCTGGCTGGGCGCCACGCGGCGCTGCACCGTCAGCAGCATGGAGGCATCCCTGGCCATGATCCGGGCGGGGCTGGCCTTCGCCTGGCTGCCTGGGCACATCATCGACGGCAGCCTGCTCGATGGCTCCGTGAAGCCGCTGCCGCTGATCGCCGGCGGCCAGCGCTCAGTACCCCTGTACCTGATCAGCGTGCGCGCGGAGACTGCCGGCCCCGCCGCCCGCACCACCAGCGAGGTTTTCCGCCGCCATATGCCTATCGTGCGCGCGCCGGACTGTGCTGCGCCGGCAGCGACCACCCCCGCGCCACCGCCGACATCGCGGCGGCGCTGATCGATGACGCAGGGCGTCGGGCTGGACCGGGCTGCGCCGCGACGGTTACGGCGCCTTGGAGGTCGCGCCCAGGTGGATGAGCAGTTCCGCCTCCTTGCCCGGATCGGCCGTGGTGGCGTTGGTCGCAGGCGTGGGGAACAGCAGCTTGTAGGCGTACTCGGAGGGGTCGCGGATGCGCAGCCCCTCATAGACCTGCGCGTGGTAGGCCCGCGCCTGTTCGACCGTGTTGGAGCCCTTGGCCACGGTGTCGGCCAGATTCAAGGTGAGCATGTTCTCCTCCTCAGTGTCGCAGTGCGCGGTGATCTCCCCGAGGGTGCGATCGATGAGGATGCTGCCGTCGTAGTCCAGGATGGCGGCGATGCGGTTCGGCGCCACCTTGTAGTTGACCGTCTGCCACAGCACATCTCGGTGCGGCAGCGGGAACTTGTGGATATCACCGTCGCGGTACAGCACCGTGCGCTTCCAGGGTCCGTTGTCGAACCAGGTGATCTGGAGCCGGCTTTCGTCCTGCGGCTCGCCGTACTTGGCGACCAGGTGCGCCGCCAGGGCCTGCCGTTCCGGCGGCCAGCCCTTCAGGTGCTTCGCGGCCCATTCACGCGCCTGGGGGGTGGAGGTCGTGGAAGACACGAACGACCCCGGAGGCGGCAGGGGGACCGGAGCCACCTCTTTGAGCGGCTGCATCTGCCGCGGTTTGCCCGCAGGGGTCTGCGCCCGGGCAGGGACAAAAGCCGGCC
>DAIDKA010000209.1 GCA_027451085.1 Gammaproteobacteria bacterium | reverse complement strand
GCCACGTTGTCGAACACAGGGCGGTCCGCCAGCAGCCGGTGTTCCTGGAACACCACGCCCAGGGTGCGACGGTAAGCGGGGATTTTCCTCGGCGGCATCGAGCCCAGGTTCTGGCCGCCCACGATCACCGTGCCGCGCGTGGGCCGCTCCAGCAGCGCCAGGAGCTTGAGCACCGTACTTTTGCCGGCGCCGGAGCGCCCGGTCAGGAACACCATCTCGCCGCTGTCGACCTGGAAGCTCGCGCCGGTCAGGGCCTCGCGGCCGTTGGGGTATCGCTTGGTGACCCGCTCGAAGAGGATCATGCGCCGGCAGGCCCTAAGGCTGCGCGCCCACGCCGTCCACCAGCGCGGTGGCGAACGCCCGGGCGTCGAACTCGCCGAAGTCCTCCGGGCCTTCGCCGATGCCGATGAAACGGATGGGCAGCCCGAGCCTGCGGGCGATCGCGAGCACGATGCCACCCTTGGCGGTGCCGTCGAGCTTGGTCAGCACCAGGCCCGTGACGCCGATGGCCTGGTGGAACTGCACCGCCTGTGACAGGGCGTTCTGGCCCTGGTTGGCGTCGAGCACCAGCAGGACTTCATGCGGGGCGGAGGGTTCGGCCCGCTGCAGCACGCGGCGTACCTTCTTGAGTTCCTCCATCAGGTGCGACTGGCTGTGCAGGCGCCCCGCGGTGTCGGCGATCAGGACATTGCTGCCGCGCGAGCGGGCCGACTGCAGGGCGTCGAAGGCCACGGCGCCGGGGTCTGCGCCCGCCTGCTGGGCGACGATGGCGGCGCCGGTGCGTGATGCCCAGACCTCCAGTTGCTCGATGGCAGCGGCGCGGAAAGTGTCACCGGCGGCCAGCATGACGCTGAGGCCGTCGCGGGTCAGGCGCTGCGCCAGCTTGCCGATGGTGGTGGTCTTGCCGGAGCCGTTCACGCCCACCACCAGGATCACATAGGGCTGGTGCGCAACATCGATCACCAGCGGTCGTGCGCATGGCTGCAGCAGCTCGATGATTGATTCGCGCAGCGCCGCCACCAGCGCCGGCACGTCCGCCAGTTCCTGCCGCGCCACGCGGGTGCGCAGGCCGTCGAGCAGCTGCCCGGTGGCCTCCACGCCAACGTCCGCGGTCAGCAGGCGGGTCTCCAGTTCGTCGAGGATTTCGGCATCGATCCTGCGCCCGGCGAACAGGTCCGCGAGGCCGCCGGTCAGCCACGACGTGCCGCGGTTCAATTTCGCCTTCAGGCGCCCAAAGAAGCTCATGGGCCTATTGTATGATGATTCGGTCCGGCACTCTCCTGGCCGCGCTACCCAACATGCCAACCGCCCCCAGAAACCCGCGCGGTGCGCAGGCGCGCACGCTGCGCATCATCGGTGGCCGCTGGCGCGGCCGCAAACTGCGGTTCCCCGAGCTGGACGCTCTGCGGCCCACGCCGTACCGTGTGCGCGAGACCTTGTTCAACTGGCTGGGAGCCGATATTTGCGGCGCGCGCTGCCTGGACCTGTTCGCGGGATCAGGCGCCCTGGGGCTGGAGGCGCTGTCGCGCGGCGCGGCGCGGGTGCTGTTCGTGGAGCAGGGGGCCGCCGCCGTGCGCGACCTCAGAGCCACCCTCGATGCATGGGCAGGCGCTGGTGGTGAAGTCCGGCGCGCCGATGCTCTGGCGCTGCTGGCGGGCCCGCCGGAGCCTTTCGACGTGGTGTTCCTGGACCCGCCGTTTGCGAGCACCCTGCTGGCCGACGCCGCCTCACGCCTGACACAGGACGGCTGGCTCGCGCCCGGCGCGCTGATCTACGCCGAGGCTGCGGCGCGCGCGGGCCTGCCGCCGCTGCCGGCTTCCTGGCAGCTGCTGAAGGCGAAGCAGGCCGGGGAGGTCGGGTATCATCTGCTGCGCCATGAACCGTAAAGCGCTGTATCCCGGAACCTTCGATCCCATCACCAACGGCCATGCCGATCTTGTGCGGCGCGCGGCCGGGCTGTTCGACAGCGTGGTGGTGGCAATTGCCGCGAACGCCGGCAAGGCGCCGTTGTTTTCGCTGGAGGCGCGGGTGGACCTGGCGCGCCGCGTGCTGGCCGACCTGCCCAATGTCAGCGTCACCGGCTATTCCGAACTGACCGTTGAGTTTGCGAAAAAGCACGATCTGTCCATCGTCATCCGCGGCCTGCGCGCGGTCTCGGACTTTGAGTTCGAGTTCCAGCTGGCCAACATGAACCGCCACCTGGCGCGCGACATCGAAACCGTGTTCCTGACGCCGCAGGAGCAGTTCACGTTTATTTCTTCTTCGCTGGTGCGCGAGATCGCCGTGCTGGGCGGGGACGTTCACGAATTCGTCCACCCGATCGTGCTGGCGGAGCTGCGGAAACTGCGGAAGAAGTAGTCCTTTTTTTCTTCTTCAAGATGCGCGGCAGCCGCAGCTTTTGCGCCGGCGCGGGCAGCTTCCCCGCCTTCGCCAGGTCCACCGCCCGCCACAGGTACCAGGCGGCGGCGCTGCGGTAGGGCGCCCAGCGCGCGGCATAGGCCGCAAGCTGGCGTGGCGTGGGCATGGTGCGCAGGCCGTAGGCCAGTTTGAAACCGTTGCGTACGCCGAAGTCGTGCACCGGCATGACGTCCGGCCGCCGCAGCTCGAACAGCAGCAGCATCTCCACCGTCCAGCGGCCGATGCCGCGGACGCAGGTCAGCCGGGCGATGATCGCCTCGTCATCGAGGCCCAGCAGTGCGTCGCGCGGTGGCACCGTGCCCTCCAGGGTTTTGGTCGCCAGGTCCTTCAGCGCACGGATCTTGGAGGCGGAAAAGCCCATGGCGCGCAGCTGCGTGTCCGGCAGTCCCAGCAATGCATCCGGAGCGGGAAAACCGCCGCAGTGGGTGAGCAGGCGCCCCAGGATGGCCTCGGCCGCCCTGGCGTGCAGCTGCTGGTGCGCGACGGCGCGGGCGAGGGATTGGAACGGCTGCTGTTCCTCGCGCTTGCCCAGCCTGAAGGGACCGACGGCTGCAATGACGGCGCCCAGGGTCGGGTCTGCCGCCGTCAGGTGTCCAATGATCCTGCGTGTCATCCGGTTGTCCTTTCCCCGGCCCCGGCCTGCTCAGTGCTGACAGGTGGGGCAGTAGTAGGTGGAGCGCTGGCCCTGGGTGAAGTGTCGCACGGGTGTGCTGCAGCGGCGACAGGCTTCACCGCCGCGCTCGTATACGAACAGCCGCTGACGGAAGTAACCAGGGCGTCCTTCCGGGTTGATGTAGTCGCGCAGCGTGGTGCCACCGGCGCGGATGGCATCGCCCAGCACCTGGCGTACCGCCACCACCAGGCGCTGCGCTTCGGCGCGCGAGATGTTGCGCGCCTGGCGCTTCGGCCGCACGCCGGCCTGGAACAGCACCTCGCTGGCGTAGATGTTGCCGACGCCGGTGACCAGCCGGCTGTTGAGCAGCAGCAGCTTGATGGCCGCCCGCCGCCCGCGCGTGACCCGCCACAGGTAGTCCGCATCGAAGGCCTCATCGAAGGGTTCGGGGGCGAGTCTGCACAGCAGCGGGTGTGCTTCCGGATCGCCGCTCACATAGTGCAGGCTGCCGAAGCGGCGCGGATCGTTGAAGCGCACCGCCTGGCCGGAGTCGAGCACGAGGTCGATGTGGTCATGGGTGGCGGGCGGCAGGCCGGACGGCACCACCCGCAGGCTGCCTGACATGCCCAGGTGCCACAGCAGCGTGCCATGAGTCAGTCGCAGCAGCAGGTACTTGGCGCGCCGCCCGGCCGCCTCGACGGTCTGTCCGGTGACAAGCCCGGGCAGGGTGGGGGCGACACGCCAGCGCAGGCGCCGCTCGCGGACGTTGAGGGATTCGATGCGCCGTCCCGTGACGTGCGGTTCAAGACCGCGGCGCGTGGTCTCGACTTCGGGCAGCTCCGGCATTGCCCAAGCCTACCGGGAAGCCGGTGGCAGGTGATGGTTTTGTGAGCTGCCGCACGCTCCGGAAGCGACATAGTGCGTGGGCTGTAGCAGCCGCTTCCGATGCCTGCGCTTAAATTGCAGCATTACTGCCAAAAGCCTTGGACACATGCCCGCCGCCTCCACCGCCGTCATTTCCGGTTCCGGCTCATCTCTGGCTCAGTCCTATGGTGAACTGGCCGGTGCCTTGCTGCCCGACACCGTCGGTGTCTGCCTGTTCGACGGTGACCTTGATCTGCTGGGTTCTACCGGGAGTGCCGAGCCGGGCACACTGGGCAGCTGGCTGCGCGCGCAGCAATGGCCTGTCGTCGCCGGCCGCGTGGCCGCGGCGTCCGTGCGGATGGCGAAGTACTGGGTGACAGTCATTGCACTGTGGCAGGAACGGCGCCTGCTGGGGGTGTTCTGTGTCATCCAGCAATCCGAGCGTTCCGAACCGCCACCCCAGGGCTATTCGCGTCAGGTCCTGCGGCGGTTGAAGCCGTGCATAGACTGCCTGCACCGCGAGCTGGCGGTGGTGGTGCCACCCGTGCCCGGCACGGTCCAGAGCTTGAGCGAACGCACGGCGGAGCTGGAGTGGCTGTTCAAGGTCACCCACGGGTTCAGCGCGGAGACGCATGACCGTCGGGTGATCGAGGAACTGCTGGATGCGTCCACGGTGCACCTGAGCGCCAGGCTGGGTGTGCTGTTCGTTCCGGAACGAAGGATGTACCTCAGCTCCCGCCGCGATCCCGGCACTGCGGAGCTGCTCGAGAGCTGGCAGAGCAACCGCGACCGCATGCTGTCCTGGGCGCAGCGCAACCATCGTCCCCTGGTGATCAATTCGGCAGGCCGCAACAACCCTGAACAGTCCATGCCCTGCAAGATTCTGTCGGTGCCCGTGGCGCACGATAACGGCCGGGTGAGCGGCATCCTGGGCTTCCTCAATCCGCCGGAGGCACCTGATTTCGGCAATCGACATACGTTCCTGGCGCGGCATCTGGGGCGCCAGGTATCCACGCTGGTGAACGCACAGTTCGATCTCACCACCGGGCTGTATACGCGTGATGGCCTGGAGCAGATGTACTGTCACCTGCTGGAACAGGATGTCGGACGGTATGAACACAGCCTGGTGTACCTGGACATCGATCACCTGCGCGTGGTCAACGAATCCCACGGTTTTGAGCTGGGTGACGAGCTGATCGTACGCATCGCCGAGCTGCTCGCGCCGCCGTTCGTTCCCGAGGACAGTTTCGCCGGCCGTGTCGCCGGTGACCGCTTCGTGCTGGTGCTGCCGGACACCTCGGCCCTGCGGGCCCGGGAGATCGCCTCATCGATCCAGGCCGCGGTCTCGCGGCTGCGCATCGGCCCCGCGGGCAACCCGATCGATGCCTCGGTCAGCTGCGGCATCGCGGCGCTGGTGGGCATGCCCCAGGGGCTGGCACGGGCGATCGCCTCCGCGGAGATTGCCTGCAAGATGGCGAAGAGCCACGGCCGCAACCGGGTGGAACTGTATTCCTGCGACGACGGCAGCATCATGCGCCGCCAGGACAATGTGGTCGCGGTCGGTCTGCTGCGCAATGCGCTGAAGAATGACGGCCTGGTGCTGTATGCACAGGGTATCGAGCCGCTGCAGGACCGCGAGCGGCCGGGCGGCTACGAGATCCTGATGCGGATGAAGGGTGCGGATGGCCAGCCCCAGCCGCCGGGTCCGCTGATCGAAGCCGCGAGCCAGTATCAGCTGCTGCCCTCGGTGGATCGCTGGGTGGTGTCCCGCGCGCTTTCGATGCTGGCGCCTTTCCGCGAGATGTTGCGTCGCAGCGGCAAAAGCTTCTCGATCAACATCTCCGGCCAGGCCCTCGGCGATGAGTCCTTCATCCAGCATCTGGTGGAGCAGCTGGTGGCGGTTGATCTGCCACAGGGCAGCGTCATCCTGGAGATCACCGAGCAGGCGGCGGTGGTCAATCTGGAACGCGCCAACGATGCCCTGGCGAGGCTGCGTGAACTCGGTTGCCGGTTCGCACTCGATGATTTCGGCACCGGCGCGAATTCGCTGACGGCGTTGAAGGCGCTGCAGGTCGGGCGCGTGAAGATCGATGGCAGCTTCGTGCGCGACATTCTCACCGAGCCGCGTTCGAGGGCGACCGTGAGCGGCATTCTGGAACTGGCCCGGACGCTGTCGCTGGAAACAGTGGCCGAATACGTCGAGAGCGCCGCCATCGCGGACGCCGTGCGCGCGATGGGCGTGGATTACGCCCAGGGGTATGTTTTCGGAGTGCCCCAGCCGCTGGAGCAGGTGCTGGCCGGCATGGCGCAGGAGGAACCCGTCGCCGTTTCCAATCTGCTGCCCTAGGAAAGCGGCCCCGCAAAAAGCACAAAGCCCGGATATGCCGGGCCTTGTCTCGGATCATCCGGGGCGCTGAGGCCTTACTTGATCTTGGTTTCCTTGTACGCCACGTGCTTGCGGGCCACGGGATCAAACTTCTTCACTTCGAGTTTGTCCGGGTGCAGGCGCTTGTTCTTGGTGGTGACGTAGAAGTGTCCGGTGTTGGCCGTGGACAGCAGCTTGATCTTCTCGCGCATGGTGGTCTCCTGTTCCCTCTCCGGTCCCTTGTCGGGGCCTTAGATTTTCTCGCCCTGGGCGCGCAGCTCGGCAACGACGACGTCGATGCCCTTTTTCTCGATGGTGCGCAGGCCATGGGTGGAGACGCGCAGGGAAACCCAGCGCTTTTCGATTTCCAGCCAGAAGCGCTGCTTGTGCAGGTTCGGCAGGAAGCGGCGGCGACGCTTGTTGTTCGCGTGGGAAACGCGGTTGCCGACAGCCGGGCCTTTGCCCGTGATCTCGCATACGCGGGACATAAAAAACCTTTACGATCAGTAGGTTAGGCGGAACAAGGGCTTGCCCAAGTGCCACCGGGGCCGAGCTTTATACCAGCCGGCGGCCGTTCCTGCAAGCTGGTGGCTTACAGCAACCCGCGCTCCGCGAAGGACATGCACCTGTCCTCGCCCACGATCAGGTGGTCCAGCACCCGCACGTCGATGAGGTTCAGGGCCTCGCGCAGCCGCCGGGTGATGAGTTCGTCCGCCTGGCTGGGTTCGGCGACTCCGGAAGGGTGGTTGTGGGCGAAGATCACCGCCGCGGAGTTGCGCGTCAGGCTTTGCCGGACCACTTCCCGCGGGTGCACCGTGGCGCCGTCGATGGTACCGCGGAACAGCTCCTCGAAGGCGATCAGCCGGTGCCGCGCATCCAGGTGCAGGCAGCAGAACACCTCGTAGGGCCGGTCGCGCAGCTGGGCCAGCAGGAAGCCCCGTGCGGTTTCCGGCGAAGACAGGGCGGGTCCGATGCTCAGGGTCTCCCGGTAGTGCCGCCGTGACAGTTCCAGGGCGGCCTGCAGCAGGCAGTAGCGCGCCGGTCCCAGGCCGTGGCCGGTGAGGGCCTGCTCGGGGTTGGCGCTGAGCAGCTCGCGCAGCGAGCCGAACTCCTGCAGCAGCCCGCGCGCGACGTCGACGGCCGAACCCCCGCGTGAGCCCGTGCCGAACATCACCGCCAGCAGTTCGGCGTTGGACAGGGTCTGCGCCCCCTGGGTCAGCAGCTTTTCGCGCGGCCGTTCGGCCAGGGGCCAGTCGTGGATCGCCATGGGAGCCCGAAAGGTGGTGGTGACCCGGCCAGTGTGGGGCGGCCGCAGGCCCAAGGGCGAGCGCATAAATTGACGTATTCGGGCCCAAATGCCCCACTCCTGCCCCATGCCGTACGGAATACCCTGATTCCTGCCGGCGCTTTGCGCCTTGCCGGGCAAACCGGATAATGGTGTGCAGAGGTATCAGCAACCCATGCACGGCAAACATATTCTGCTCGGCGTCACCGGCGGCATCGCCGCGTACAAGAGTGCAGACCTGGTGCGGAGGCTGCGTGAGCGGGGCGCCGAGGTCCAGGTCGTCATGACCCGGGGGGCGTGCGAGTTCATCACGCCGATGACGTTCCAGGCGCTGTCCGGCCGCCCGGTGCGCACCGACCTGTGGGATGCCGCGGCCGAGGCCGCCATGGGACATATCGAGCTCGCGCGCTGGGCCGACCTGGTGCTGGTGGCGCCGGCGAGTGCCGACTTTCTGGCCCGGCTGGCCGGTGGCCGGGCGGATGACCTTCTGACCACCACCTGTCTTGCCACCACCGCGCCGCTGGCCGTGGCCCCGGCCATGAATCACCAGATGTGGCTGAATGCGGCCACGCAGGCGAATGTCGCGCTCCTGAAGGCGCGCGGCGTACATATCTTCGGGCCGGAGTCCGGTGAGCAGGCCTGTGGCGAGAACGGTCCCGGACGCATGCTTTCGCCGCTGCAGCTGGTGGCGCTGGCCGACGACGAACTGCGGCCGGCGGGGGTGCTCGCCGGCCGGCGGGTGCTGATCACCGCGGGCCCCACCCGTGAGCCCATCGACCCCGTGCGCTTCATCAGCAACTGCAGCTCCGGGAAAATGGGGTTTGCCGTTGCGCAGGCGGCGCGCGCTGCCGGCGCCGAGGTGGTGCTGGTCTCGGGCCCGGTGTCGCTGCCGACGCCGCCGGGTGTCGAGCGCGTGAACGTGGAAAGCGCCGCTGAAATGCTCGAGGCCGTGCTCCCGCGTCTGTCCGGCACCGATATTTTCATCTCCACGGCGGCAGTGGCGGATTACCGCCCGGCGCACCCGGCAGACCGCAAGATCAAGAAGACCGACGACAGCCTGTCGCTGGAAATGACGCGCACCGCCGATGTCATCGCCACGGTGGCGGCGCGGCCGGACCGTCCGGCCTTCGTGGTGGGTTTCGCCGCCGAGACGAACGATGTCGAGCAGAACGCACTGCGCAAACTGGAACGCAAGAACCTCGACATGATCGCCGCCAACGAAGTGGGCCACAACAAGGTCTTCAACTGTCCCGACAACGAGCTCACGGTGCTGTGGCGCGGCGGCCGGCAGCTGCTGCCGCAGGCGCCGAAAACGCAGCTGGCCCATGATCTGGTGGCGTTGATTGCGGCCCGTTTCGCGGCGCGCGGCGCCTGATCCGCGCGCCTGCGGACCCCTTACCCCCTTCGAGGAGTTTCATGACTGACGCACGTCGCGCGCTCAAGGTACGCATCCTGGACCCGCGCATCGGGCGCGAACTGCCGCTGCCGGCCTATGCCACCACCGGATCGGCCGGCCTGGACCTGCGCGCCTGCATCGATGCTGCGCTCGACCTGCCGCCCGGGCGCACCGAGCTCATCCCGACAGGTCTTGCGATCCATTTGGACGATCCGGGCCTCGCCGCCGTGGTGCTGCCGCGTTCCGGCCTGGGTCACAAGCACGGCATCGTCCTGGGGAATCTCGTCGGCCTGATCGATTCCGACTACCAGGGGCAGCTGCTGGTCTCGGTGTGGAACCGCGGCAGTGTTGCGTTCACGGTGCAGCCGGGCGAGCGCATCGCCCAGCTGGTGGTGGTGCCGGTGGTGCAGGTGGAGCTGCAGGTGGTGGAATCGTTCGAGCAGACGGGCCGCGGCGCCGGTGGCTTCGGGAGTTCAGGGCGGGCGTAGCGCAGGTGTATCCCGCAATTGCCGACGGCGGGTGGGCAATCGCATCCATGGCGCTACACCCGTCTTACGGCAGCTTGCGGGCTTCACCTGCTCCGGCTTAGTCCGGCTTCTGCTCCGCGCGCAATTCCTTGTAGCGATCGATGTCCGCCTGGAACTGCTCGCGCACGGTGGTTTCGTCCTGCTGGCTGGCGGCGAGGGCCGCGCGCTGGGTGCGGATGTCGTTGGTGGTGTGAACGATCTGTTCCGCCAGGTCGTCCGGCATCTTGCGGGCATCCGGGCGGGTGCTGTAGGGCTTGAAGTTCTGTGCCCGTTCGGTCAGCGTCTTCAGCCGCTCGCTCAGGGTATTGACATACTGCTGGGTGGCGGCTTCCTGCCCGTGCAGCTGGTCCAGGCGCTCGTCGCGCAGGGCCTCGATGTCCTTGGTCGATGTGTAGGTGGCGAGCAGGAAGGTGTCGTGCTGCTTCTGTTTGGTCGCTGCCGCCTGTTCGGCGGCCAGCTGGGCCAGCTGGGCGGCTGTCTTGGGCGCATCCACGTGACCGACAGCCACTCCCTGTTTGTTGAGCACCGTGGCCGCCTGCTGCGCGTACTGCGGCGGGATCTGGTCCCCGTAGTGCACGACACCCTGTTCGTCCACCCAGCGATACAGCGTGCCATGCTGATCGGCGGTGGCCGCGCCCATGCCGGCGGCAAGCGCGATACCGGTCAGGATGGCTGGCAGACGTGACATGAGCTGCACCGTGCAAAGTCCTTTGCCGATTTTGTTACCGGCGGGACCTTCGTTCAACCCCCGCCGCGACCTGCGATCTTAAGCCTTTTGATTGACGCCGTAGCGCTCGCGGTAGGCCTTCATCGCGGCCAGTTGCTCCGGGCTGATGCGCGAGCGGCCGTCGACCGGGTGCTCCAGCGCGGCCAGCAGGCCGTTGAGGGTCAGGATGCTGATGCAAGGCACGCCGTGCTGCGCCTCGATTTCCTGGGCCGCGGAGCGCTCGCCCAGGCCGCGTTCCTGGCGGTCCAGCGCCAGCAGGATGGCCGCGGATTTGGCACCAGCAGCCTCGATGATGTCGATGGACTCGCGCTTGGCGGTCCCTTCGGAGATGACGTCGTCGACGATGATCACGCGGCCGGCCAGCCTGCCGACGACGGCGCCGCCCTCGCCGTGGGCCTTGGCCTCCTTGCGGTTGTAGGCATAGGGCACGCCACGGCCGTGATGGGCCGCCAGTGCGATGGCGGTGCCGGTGACCAGCGGTATGCCCTTGTAGGCCGGGCCGAAGAGCATGTCGAACTGTAGGCCCGAGGCCACGAGCGCAGCGGCGTAGCAGCGGCCCAGAACCTGCGCTGCCTCGCCGTCGCTGAACAGCCCGGCGTTGAAGAAATACGGACTCTCGCGTCCGGACTTGAGGGTGAAGCTGCCGAAGCGCAGGGCTTCGCGGTTGAGCGCCAGGTCGATGAATTCAAGCCGCCAGTCGTGCATGATCGGTCCAATCCGGGAAGTTGCAGGGCATTATTGCATTGAATACGGCAACCGATGCGGCGGGGCGGCGGCAGGCAGGGTGGTGGCGGGCGGTGCTGGTGTACCGTCAGCCGCGCATGCTGGCGATGCTGTGCCTGGGCTTCTCCAGCGGTCTGCCGTTTTATCTCATCTACCAGACCCTGACGGCCTGGCTGCGCCAGGAGGGCATCGCCCGCGGCACCATCGGCATGCTGGCCTGGGTGGGGCTGATCTATACGCTGAAGTTCGCGTGGTCGCCGGCGGTGGACCGCGTGCGGCTGCCGCTGCTTACGCGCTTCCTGGGACGCCGCCGCAGCTGGCTGCTGCTGGCCCAGGTGGGCATCGTGCTGGGCCTGCTCAATCTGTCGGCGGTACATCCGGCGCAGAACGTGCTGCATGTCGCGCTGGGCGCACTGTTCCTGGCGCTCTGCGCCGCCACCCAGGACATCGCGCTCGATGCCTGGCGCATCGAGTCGGCTCCCGATGAGCAGCAGGGCGCCATGGCCGCCGCCTACCAGCTGGGGTTCCGCGTGGCGCTGATCGCCGGCAGTGCCGGCGCCCTGGGGATCGCGGACGTGGCGGGCTGGCATGCCGCCTACGCCACCATGGCCGGCCTGGGCGGCATCGGTATCCTGACCACGCTGCTGTCGCGGGAGCCGGTGCCGGGTTCCGGCCATGGATCCCTGCAGCACGAGGAGCGTGTGCGGCAGTGGCTTGAACGCAATGCGCACCTGCCGCAGTGGCTGCGCGATGCCGGTGCGGGTTTCATCGGCGCCGTGGTCTGTCCGTTGACGGATTTCCTCGGCCGCTTCCATCTGTCCACGGCGTTACTGCTGGTCGCATTCATCGGCTGCTACCGGATGGCCGAGTTCGTGGTGGGTCCCATGGCCAACCCGTTCTACATCGATCACGGCTATACGCTGGGGCAGATCGCCACCGTGGTGAAGACGATCGGGCTGGTGGTGTCGCTGTTCGGGGTGGTGTTCGCCGGTGCGATCATCGCCCGGCTGGGGATCGTGCGCGCCATGCTGCTGGGCGGCTGCCTGATGGTGTGCGCCAATCTCGGCTTCATGTTACTGGCGTTCACCCATGGTCCGACGCTGCTGGGGCTGGGGCTGGTGAACGGCCTCGACAATCTGACCTATGCGCTGTCCGGCACGGTGCTGATCGCCTTCCTGTCCGGTCTCACCAGCACCCGCTATACCGCGACGCAGTACGCGCTGTTCTCATCGTTCTATGCGATACCGGGCAAGGTGCTGGAGGGGCTGTCGGGCTTCGTGGTGGACGCAGTGGGTTATCCGGGCTTCTTCATGTATACGGCGGCATTGGCGCTCCCGGCCTTGCTGCTGCTGTGGGTGCTCACCCGCCGGGGCCGACGTGCAGCCCTGCCCTAGAGTGATTCGCCCAAAGTTCCGAGCAGGTTTCAGCTTGCTTCGAACATGTCGAGGCCATCGAGTCGCTGTTCCGGCAGCCATGGCCACAACTCGGGTTCCTCGGCACGCCCTTCCGCGTGCACGCGGCCTTCGTCGGCTTCCACGTCCACCGCGTCGCTCCAGTCCTCGGATGCGTCGGTAACCTGGAGCATGCGCTGCTCGATCCAGGTGCGCCAGTCGGCGAGGTCGATTTCCTCCACGGTGCCGTCGACATACTGCACTTCCAGTGTGCCATCGTCTTCGTCCGCCGCGACGACTTCAAAGGGCGGACCGCCTTGCAGGCGGTACCAGTCGCCGACGCCCGGGCTTGCGAATGTCATGGAAACCTCCCCCACCGAGTCACGCATCGAGTGATAAGGATGATTACAGCAGCTTCATGTTGCGCCTGGCGGGGCGGGCTTTCAAGGCTAAGACGGCAGGACGACCGCCTGGAACGTCGCTTGCGGTGGCCCCGCTTCGGGCGAGGCCCGCGCACGGGCCGAATAATGATTGGGACTCGATTCCGCAACGCTTGAGCCTCAGAATGCTGCCATGTCAGGCCAGATCCTGAAGTTCTTCATTGTGTTCTTCGTGGTGGTGGAACCGCTGTCCATCGCCCCTGCGTTCGCCGGTCTCACCAGCGGGGCGAGTGATGAGTTCCGCAGGACGATGGCCATCAGGGCGACGGTGATCGCAGGTTTGATCCTGCTGCTGTTCTCGCTGGTGGGTACGCCGTTCCTGGCGGCGCTGGGTATCAGCATCCAGGCGTTCCGCATTTTCGGTGGTCTGCTGCTGTTCCTCATCGCGCTGGAGATGGTGTTTGCGCGCGAGTCCGGCACCCGCACCAGCAGCAACGAAGAGGCGGAGAACAGGCGGCGCAGCGATGTGTCGGTGTTCCCGTTGGCGTTTCCCTTGATCTCGGGGCCGGGCGCGCTGGTGACCATCCTGCTGTGGTTCGGGCCGCTGTCGATCACGCAGCACCCGCTGCAGTACGTGGCCTATGCGCTGTGCGTGGTGGTGGTGCTCGCGGTCACACTGCTCATCATGCTGGTGTCGACGCCCGTCATGCGCATCATGGGGTTGACCGGCACCAATGTCGCCAACCGGCTGTTCGGTGTGGTGCTGGGTGCGCTCGCGGTGCAGTTCGTCATCGACGGCATCCGCGCGAGCTTCTTTGCCGGTTGATTACCTGCGCCGGAAGGCGAGGTCGCGGACGCCGTGGCCGAGGCGATGGCCGCGTCGTTCAAATCTCGTGAGTACGCGTGACTGCGGGCGCGGCACGTAGGCGCCATCGGCCGACAGGTTCTCAAGCAGCGCGCAACCGCTGAACGTCGGCAGCATCTCCTGTGCGTACGGCTCCCAGTCGGTGGCGGCGCGGAACACGCCACCCGGCTTCAGGCGGCTGGCCACGAGCTGCACGAACGCGGCATTCAGCAGCCGGCGCTTGTGATGACGCTTCTTGTGCCACGGATCCGGGAACAGCACCAGCACTTCATCCAGCGAGTCCGGCGGCAACTGGTGCTGGAACACCTCGACAGCGTCGTGGTTGCTGACACGCACATTGGTCAGCTGCGCCTTTTCCACCTCCAGCAGCACCCGGCCCACGCCGGGTCGGTGCACTTCGATGCCGAGGTAATCCCGTTCCGGCTGCGCGGCCGCCAGTGCCGACAGGTTCTCGCCGTTGCCGAATCCAACCTCCACCACGCGCGGGGCGGTGCGGCCGAACAGCAGGTCGAGGTCGAACGGCGCGGGTGTGAAGTCCACACCGAAGCGCGGCCACAGCTGCGTCAGTGCACGCTCCTGCGCGGAGGTGATGCGGCCCGCGCGCAGCACGAATGAGCGCACACCGGCGGGGTGCGTCAGGCTCATCCGCCACCTGCCTTGCGGCCCTGAGCGTACGGCGCGAAGGCGGGCGTGCTGATGACAAGCGAGGGGCGGGGTCCGCAGGTCAGGTGCGCGGGGCTGCGCAGGAACACGGGGCGCTGATACGCGCCGTGACCTGCCTGCACGCCACTGAGCACCGGGATCTTCTGCTCCTGCGCGAAGCGCTCCAGGACCTGCGGCCCGAGGTTCGTGCCGTCGGTCTCGCGCCCGCCGGTGAAGGAGCCGAACACGATGGCATCGAGGTTGCGCAACAGCCCGGCTTGCGACAGGTGTTCGAGCATGCGGTCGATGCGATAGCCGCGCTCGCCGACGTCCTCCAGCAACAGCAGGCCACGCGGCCGGCGTTGCAGCGGTGTACCCAGCAGGCTCTGCAGGACCGTGAGGTTCCCGCCGCAGACGTGGCCGCGGACCATGCTGCGGCGACGCGCCGCAGCATTCAGCGGCTGCAGGTCCGGGAAGGTCACGGCCCGGCCGCCGAACAGCACTTCCTGCAGCTCCTTGTATTCCGCCTCCGGTACAGCTGCGGCGCCCAGCCGGTCCAGCAGGGGGCCATGCAGCGACGGCCACTTCCAGTGCTGGTTCAGCAGCCAGTGCACGGTGGTGGCATCGCTGTAGCCGATGAAGAGCTTGGGCTGGCGAGGTGAAGCCAGCGCCTGCAGGCGTTCGATGATGCGGATTGCGCCGTAGCCACCGCGTACGCACCACACGGCGCGCGAGTCCCGTGCGGCCAGCGCGCGCTTCAGCTGCGCGAACCGCTTCGCGTCTGAATTGGCGCATAGCAGATCATCGCCGAACAGGTCCGGGGGCACCCGTGGCTTGAGGCCGATCCGACGCAGGAACTCGATTCCGCCAGCCAGGTTCTCCGGGGGGCAGCGGAAGCCGGGGGCGACGACATCGACAATGTCGCCGGGGGCTAGCGGGGGCTGGGGGGCGGTGGTGCGCGACATGGAGGGCCTGTTCACAACGGCCATGAGGCCGGCGGTTGAAGCAGGGCGGGATTCTACGCAAACGCGGCCGGCGCTGCCGCAGGCAGCGTGAGCTGCGCGCCCTGAGCACTGCGTCGCGGGTTGCTCAGCGGCGCCGTGGCAAGATGCGACGTAATGAGGGACCTGCCGCGGACGGCGAACAAGGCTGCGGCTGCAAAGACCGGACCTGGATCACATTTCAGATGCTCATCGGGCTGTTTCTGCTGCTGGCTGTGATTGCAGGCTTGTCCTGCCTGTGGCTGTTGCTGCGCGGGGTCCGGCGGGTTCCCGCTGCTGCACCGGCGGCGCCGGTCGCAGCCACGGTCGATGCGTCACCGCCACCGGAACTGACTCCAAGCCTGATCGCCGCGGCGCCGACCCTGGCGCCGATCGAGCCGCCGGTTCCAGGGGCACAGACCGTGCCGCCACCCGATCCGGGGCTTTCGGAGCGCGATATCTTCGGCCGACTGTACCAACTGGCGCTCGGGTCGCGTGCGAGTGAGCCTGCGCCGGAGAAGGAACTGCTGATCCTACGTTCCGACGCGGTGCTGAATTTCGGCAAGCTGGCCAC
>DAIDKA010000208.1 GCA_027451085.1 Gammaproteobacteria bacterium | reverse complement strand
ATTGGCGTCAGCCCACGGCATTTTTCCCGGATGTTCCGCACCGAGGTCGGCATGACCCCGGCAACCTGGGTCGAGGTCGCCCGGATCGAGGCGGCGCGGCGGATGCTCGAAGATGGCAGCATCACGCCCAAGCAGGTCGCCGCGCGTTGCGGTTTCGCCGACGCCGACGTGCTGCGGCGCGCGTTCCGGCGGCGGGTCGGCGTCACGCCCGCCGATTACCGGCGCAGATACGGCCAGGCAGAAACGTAAGCCAGCCGTCGGCCACCGGCTCTTGCTGAAGCCGCTCCTTGCTACACTGGGCCATCGCATACACGGTGTGCAGGGGTTCCCATGGCGCAGATCCGCATCGATTTCGTATCCGATGTCTCCTGTCCCTGGTGCGCCGTGGGCCTGAAGTCCCTGCAGGCGGCCCTCGCTCGCGTCGCCCCGGACATCATCCCGGAGCTGCATTTCCAGCCCTTCGAACTCAACCCGGGCCTGCCCGCGCAGGGCGTGGACTTCGCCGCCCACATGGCGCAGAAGTACAACCCCAAGGACATCACCCGCAGCCAGGAAGCGCTGGCGGCACGCGGCGCGGCGCTGGGATTTCATTTCAACTTCGAGCAGCGCACCCGGATCTACAACACCTTCGATGCGCACCGGCTGCTGCACTGGGCGGACACCCAGGGCCATCAGCTGCCATTGAAGCTCGCGCTGTTCCAGGCCTGTTTCACCGATGGCCGGGACATCAGCGATCTCGGGGTGCTGGCGCAGATCGCGGCCGGCGCCGGGCTCGACGCCGATCGCGCCCGCCGGATGCTGCAATCCGGCGAGTTCACCACCGAGGTCCGCGAACGCGAGCAGTACTACACCAGCCGCGGCATCCACGCCGTGCCATCCGTGATCTTCAACGGCCGGCAGCTGGTGCAGGGCGGACAGCCACCCGAGGCCTTCGAGCAGGTGCTGCGGCAGCTGGCCGCCGCACCCGCCACTGCCGCCTGAGCCCTTCGCGCGCAGACCCGCGGCTACTGCGCCGTCGAGAAACCGATCTTGGAATGACTGCCGTCGCAGAAGGGCTTGTTGCTGCTTGCGCCGCAGCGGCACAGATAAGCCGTCGTCGTGCGCGCCACCGCGCGCCCGGTGCCACTGATGATCTGCAGGTTGCCGGTGACCTTCAGCGGTCCATCGGCAAGCGGATCGACCTTGAGCGCACCGTCCACCCCCGGCAGGGGATCGACCTTCCCGGTTGGCGGCTCGCCCGTCGCCGTAAAGCCGGCATCGTGATGCGAGCCATCACAGAAGGGCTTGTTCTTCGATGCGCCACAACGGCACAACGTCGCGCGATAGCCCGCGTCCAGGCCGCCGATCACCAGCGGCGCGCGAAAGGCGTAGGGTCCCGCCTCGCGGATGCTGACCAGGTTGACCGGCGGTGGCTGCTCATCCGGCTGGCCGTCCAGCCGTCGATAGGTGATGGCGCCGGAAGGACAGGCGTGAGCGACTTCCACCACCTGCTCCACGGACATGGCGTCGGGGTGTATCCACGGTCCCTGGACATTCGCCAGGAAGACGTGCGGAGCTCCTGTGACGCAGAAGCGCGCGTGGATGCACAGCTTGCCGTCGAACCGTAATTCGACCTTCGTTCCTGTAGCGCTTTCCGTCATGACGCCCCCTGAGCTGGCCCGCAGAACTGGCATTGCAGGAAATATATCGCACGAAGGCGGATGGGCCGCAATCCATGCTCAAGCGTAGACAAGGCCGTACGGCCGGCAGACAATCTGCAAACAAAACATCAGCAGGGGCCGAAGCCCCCATGGGAGTTACAGATGACGAAGCCCGCAAGCACTGCGGCCGTCGCGGTCTTTTGTCTGCTGACCGCTGCTGAAGCGCATGCCGGATGTACGGTGAGCAAGTTCCTGGAACTGCCGGTCACCATGCAGTCGATGCAGCCAATTGCCACTGTCACGATCAATGGCAAGAACGCCCGGATGATGCTGGACACCGGTGCGTTCTACAGCGTCCTGTATCCGGATACGGTCAAGCAGCTGGCGCTGCCACAGCACAACATACCCGGCGGCTTCAATCTGGGGGGTGTCGGAGGCGCCGAAAGCGCCGGTGAAGCCACCGTCCAGGATTTCGGCATCGGCAAGACGATGCTTCATCGAGTCGAATTTCTGGTGGCTGGCGGATCAATTGCCGGCGACACCTATTCGGGCATCCTCGCCCAGAACTTCCTGCGCACGGGCGATGCAGAGTTTGATCTCGCCAACGGCGTGGTACGCCTTTTCCAATCAAAGGACTGCGATGGCGCCAACCTGGCCTACTGGGCCAGCCCGCAATCCGTCGGCGTGCTGAGCATCAACGACACCGATGTGCTGCACCCGCATATCATGACCACCGCCACCATCAATGGCGTGAAGATGCGTGTTCTGATCGACTCCGGCGCTTCATTGTCGATTCTATCAGCGTCCGCCGCGGCCCGGGCCGGCATCACGTCCAAGGACCCGGACGCAACGCCAGGCGGAGAACTACTCGGCTTCGGTCACAAGCGCACGGAAACCTGGATCGTGCCAGTGAAAAGCTTCGAACTCGACCAGGAGGAAACCCGGAACACCCGTCTGCGAATCGGCGACCTGGGGCAGTTGGAAATGGAGACGGACGTGTTGCTGGGCGCGGATTTCCTGCTCTCCCACCGGGTCTACATCTCCTATCGCATGCGCAAGATCTACTTCACCTACAATGGCGGCCCGGTATTCAACCTCATCGTCCATCGAGCCGCGGACGATGCCGCATCCGCGACAGCACCGGAAGCGGCGGCGGCGGCCTCCTCTGCGCCTGCCAGCAACTACAGCGATACTCCCGTGGATGCCGCGGGCTTCGATCGGCGCGGCGCTGCATTCGCCTCGCGCAACGAACTCGACCAGGCCATCCCGGACTTCACCCGCGCCATCCAGCTGGACCCGAACAACCCCGACTACCCCTATCACCGCGCCGAGGCGCTGCTTCGAAACCGTCAGTCCGTGCTGGCGATGAGCGACCTGGATCAGGCCATCCGGTTGAAACCGGATCTGGTACCGGCATTGCTGGCGCGGGGGGAACTGCGGCTGTCCGCACATGACACCAACGGCGCTCAAGCTGACTTCACCGCAGCACTCGCAGCGGCACCGCAGGACGAAGTATTGCCGCTGCGCGAGGCAGACAGCTATGGCCTCACCGGACAATTCAGCGCTGCCAACGAACTGTATACCCGCTGGATCGACTCACATCCCCGCGATGAGCACCTGCCGGATGCGCTGATCGGCCGCTGCCAGGTGCGTGGCTTTCTGGGCTTGCAGCTGGATGAGGCATTGGCCGACTGCAACGCCGCCCTGAAGCAGGGTACAAGGAACGCCAATGCACTGACCATACGAGCGATGGTCTACCTGCGCCTCGGCGAGTACGCCCCTGCACTAGCGGATGCCGACGCGGCCCTGAAGCTGCAACCCAAGGACGCCATAGCGCTGTACTGCCGTGGCCTCGCCCGGCGCGCCACACAGCCCGGACCGCAGGCCGATGCCGACCTCCAGGCGGCGCTGGCGCTGACGCCCGACATAAAAAAGCGTTTTGAGAACACCGGGCTGGAACCACGGACCAGTCCATAGGACCTGTCACAGGAGCGCGGGTGCGCACCGTACCCTGCCCGTGCGAACATGCTGCCATGAACTTCTGCAGCCATTGCGGCCAGCGCGTTGCACCGGCCATCCCCGCAGGCGACCACCTGCCCCGCTTTGTCTGCGCCAGCTGCGGCGCCATCCACTACGAGAACCCGAAGCTCATTGCCGGCTGCATCCCCGAGCATGAGGGCCGCATCCTGCTGTGCCGGCGCGGCATCGAACCACGGCGGGGCTTCTGGACCTTCCCTGCCGGTTTCATGGAAAACGACGAAACCCTGCAGCAGGCAGCCGCGCGCGAGTCGAAGGAGGAGTGCCTGGCGGACGTCGAAATCGGCTCCCTGCTGGCGGTGGTGCATGTGCTGTCGGCCCGGCAGGTGCATGTCTTTTTCCGCGCCAGGCTGCCGGTGGCATCCTTCGGCCCCACCCCGGAAAGCCTGGAGGTCGGCCTGTTCAGCGAGGCCGGAACCCCCTGGGACGACATCGCTTTTCCCAGCATCGAATTCGCCCTGCGGCGCTACTTCCACGACCGCGCCCGCGGCCTTGAGGACCACCACTTCACCAGTGTGGAGCGCCGGCCACCGGGGATCCCGCTGTAGAGGCCACGACACGGCCGGCCGGATCCGCGCCGCCCCGGGTGGGTCCGTGCCGGATAGCTGCTATTGCACGCAGCCATTCCCGCCCTGCCGCCGTGCATGGCAGAATGCACGGCTACGGCGGGCCCGCAGAGGTCCTGCCGTCCTAATCGTATCGGGGATATCCAATGGCCTTTGTTGTTACCGAAGCCTGCATCAAGTGCAAATTCACGGACTGCGTGGAAGTCTGCCCCGTGGACTGTTTCCACGAAGGTCCGAACTTCCTGGTCATCGACCCCGATGAATGCATCGACTGCACCCTGTGCGAGCCGGAGTGCCCCGTCGAGGCCATCTTCTCCGAGGAGGAGCTGCCCGCCGGCCAGGAGTCCTTCAAACCCCTGAACGCCGAGCTCGCCAAGAAATGGCCGGTGATCTCCGAAAAGAAGGCCGCCCCGGCCGACGCCAAGGACTGGGAAGGCAAGCCCGACAAGCGCGAGCTGCTCGAACGCTGACCGATCAGTTCGGGACGCCCTTCAGCTCGTTCGCCAGGTCCTGCGGCTCCATGTACCCGGGGATGATGTCCCCGTTCGCCAGTACAATGGTCGGCGTACCCTGCAGGTTGAATTTCTCCCCCAGGTCGTACTCCGCCTGCACGGGATTGTCCTTGCAGACCTTGGTCGACAGCGCCTTGCCCAGTTTCGCCTGGGTCAGCGCCGTCTGGCGGTCCGCCGAACACCACACCTGTTCCGCCTTCGTCCACGACGGGGTGTTCGGACCGGTGCGCGGGTAAGCGATGTACCGCACCCGGATGCCCAGCTTGTTGATCTCTTTCATCTGGCTGTGCAGCCGCTGGCAGTAGGGGCAGTCCATGTCCGTGAACACCGTGATGGTGTGCCTGGCGTTGGCGGGCCCGAAGATCACCATCTTCGATTCCGGTATGGCCGACAGCAACGTGAGCCGCTCTTCCCGGCGGCGCGCTTCGGTGAGGTTGGCGTTTGACGCGGTGTCGTACAGGTCGCCGATGATCGCGTACTTGCCGCCGTCGAAGACATACGCCGCATCCGTGCCGCGCATCAGCTCATAGACCCCTGGCATCGCCGTGGGCTTCAAATCCCCGGGTTTCACGTCCTTGAGTTTCGCGGCAATGGCGACGCGGGGATCGGCGGCCGGCACAGTGGCGGAAACCTGCGCCGCAGCCTGTGGTGCCGGTGGCGCGGCCATCGACAAAGGAGCCGCCAGCACGGCGGCGAGCATCACAAGCTTCGCGGCTATGGTTTTCATGGTTGGAAGCTTACCACCTGCAGCCATTGCTGCACGGAGCTCACCATAGGTGGCGGCGTGGCGGGGAACCCGCTCCGCCGCCTATTCTTACCCCCGCGGGTGATGCTGCGAGTGCATTTCCTTCATGCGTTCGCGCGCCACATGGGTGTAGATCTGCGTGGTGGACAGGTCACTATGGCCGAGCAGCATCTGCACCACGCGCAGGTCTGCGCCATGGTTCAGCAGATGCGTTGCAAAGGCGTGCCGCAGTGTGTGCGGCGACAGCTCGCGGTCGACGCCTGCCTTGCGCGCATAGCGCTTGATGATGTGCCAGAACGCCTGCCGCGTCATGCGGTCGCCACGGCGCGTGGGGAACAGGTAGTCGGTCTGCCGTTCCAGCAGGATCTCGCCACGCGCGGCGCGGGCGAATTCGTTGAGCCAGCGCACGGCCTCCTCGCCCAGCGGGATCAGCCGCTCGCGGTCACCCTTGCCCATGATGCGGATGACGCCCTGGTTGAGGTTCACCTGTGAATAGCGCAGGTTCACCAGCTCCGAGACGCGCAGCCCGGTGGCGTAGAGCACTTCCAGCATGGTGCGGTCGCGGTTGCCCAGGGGATCGCTGACCACGGGCGCGCCCAGCAGGGCATCCACTTCCTCCTCGGTCAGCGACTTCGGCAGCGAACGGCCGATCTTGGGCATGGCGATCTGGGCGGTGGGATCGTCGGTGATGACGTTCTCGCGCACCAGGTAGCGGAAGAAACGGCGGAAACTGGACAGCTGCCGCGCCGTGGAGCGCGGCCGCGCGCCGGCCTCGACGCGCCAGGCGATGAAGTCCTGCAGATCCGCGCGGGTGGTGCGGACCATGGCGATGCCGCGCTCGCCAAGCCAGCGCGAGAGCGCGGTAAGATCGGCGCGGTACGCCGCCAGGGTGTTTGAAGACAGACCCCGTTCCATCCACACCGCATCCAGGAAACGGCCCACCGCCGGATCGGCGGCCTCTGGCGCGATATTCGCGATAGCTGTAGCGTGTTTGGACAAGATCGGCCTCACGTATGTGTGCATGCCCGTGGCCGCGCAGGGAGTCCTGCGCTTACCATCGGGTCAGCACCAGTATGGAAGCGGCCCGGCTCCTTCTGGAGTGACGATTATCACAGACTATGTGCATCGCATTACATAAAGAGAACCAGTTCACACCCGGATGACTTCCCCGTCACGGCCTTCGCGGCTGCCTTACCTCGTTTACACCTTGTATGCCCTGCTGGCCTTCCTGGGCGTCGGCCTTGCGGCATTGCTGCTGGTGCTGGTACTGCCAGGGCTTGAGCGTCGCCGTAGAGTAACGAAAGCCGCGGCAAGGCTCGCGCTGCGGCTGGCCGGCAGCCCGGTGACCCTGGAGGGGCTGGAGAACCTGCCCGCCGGCCAGTGTGTGGTGGTCTCGAACCACGCCAGCTACCTTGACGGGCCGGTGTTCACCGCCGCCCTGCCCGCGCGCTTCGGATTCGTGATCAAGCGCGAAATGGCCGTTGTGCCGCTGGCGGGACTGCTGCTGCGGCGTATCGGCTCGGAGTTCGTCGAACGCGTCCGCGAAGGACGCATCGCCGATGCCCGCCGTGTCATGCGCCGGGCCGAGAACGGACACTCGCTGGTGTTCTTTCCCGAAGGCACCTTCGGCATCACGCCGGGCTTGTTGAAATTTCATGCCGGCGCCTTCATCACCGCGGCGCGCGCGGGCTGCCCGGTGGTGCCCGCCGTCATCCAAGGCACGCGCCAGGCGCTGCCCCCCGATGGCAGGCTGCCTCGTCCGCAGCGTTTGCGGATCACGCTGCTGCCGCCGATCCAGCCGCAGGCAGGTGCCGGGGCCGCCAGCCGGCTCCAGCAGCAGGCCCGCGCTGCCATTCTCGCGGCGCTGGGCGAGCCAGACCTTGCAGCCCCCCCGGGATAGACGCACCCGGGCCCGGGCTCGGCCACGTTCAAGCCGCCCCCCATGCGCTATGCTGCGCGCCCATGACTGAACGCGACCAGATGGAATACGACGTCGTGATCACCGGGGCAGGTCCGGCGGGCCTGGCCGCGGCGATCCGGCTCAAGCAGCTCAAGCCCGGAACCAGCATCTGCATCCTGGAAAAAGGCGCCACCGTCGGTGCACATTCACTGTCCGGCTGCGTCATGGAACCCGGCCCCCTCGACGCGCTGCTGCCGCAGTGGCGGCAGAGCCCGCCCGGCATCTGCGTGCCGGCCACGCGCGACGAGTTCCGGCTGCTGACCCGAAGCAGCAGCTTCAAGCTGCCGACGCCGCCGCAGATGAACAACCACGGCAACTTCATCGTCTCCCTGGGGATGCTCACGGGCTGGCTGGCGCAGCAGGCTGAAAGCCTGGGGGTGGACGTATTCCCCGGGTTCGCCGCGGCGCAGCCGCTGTTTGACGGCGAACGCGTCGTAGGCGTGCAGATCGGCGACATGGGGCTGGCGAAGGACGGTTCCCCCGGACCGGACTACGCCCCGGGTCCGCAGGTACGCGCCGGCACCACCATCATTGCCGAAGGCTGCCGCGGCAGCCTCGCCAAGCAGCTGATCCGGCGCTTCGGCCTGGACCGCGAGTCCGGGCCGCAGACCTTCGGCCTGGGGATGAAGGAACTGTGGCAGCTGCCCGCCGGACGTGCCGAGCCCGGCCTGGTCCAGCACAGCGTGGGCTGGCCGCTCGATACGGCGACCTACGGCGGCAGCTTCATCTATCACCTGGACCAGGACCGCGTGTACGTGGGCTTCGTGGTCGGCCTGGACTACAAGGACCCGGACCTCGTGCCATTTGAAGCCTTCCAGCAGTTCAAGCGGCACCCGTATGTGCATGCGCTGCTCGAAGGCGGGGAAATCCTCGCCGCCGGCGCCCGCGCCATCGCCGCGGGCGGCTGGCAGGGCATGCCGCGCCTGGCCATGCCGGGGGCGCTGCTGATCGGCGACGCCGCCGGCGGCGTCAACGTCCCCAAGATCAAGGGCGTGCACCAGGCCATCCGCTCGGGGATGCTCGCGGCCGAACACCTGGTGCAGACCGGTTCCGTGGAGGGTTTCGATGCACGCTGGCGCGCCTCGCCCGGCGGCCAGGAACTGAAGGCCGTGCGCAACATCAAGCCCGGCTTCAAGCGCGGGCTGTGGATGGGCCTGGCCAACGCCGCCCTGGAAACCGCGACCGGTGGCCGCCTGCCCTGGACGCTGAAGCACCGCCCGGACCACGAGCAACTGGCGAAACTCGGTCAACACACCGCACCCGACCGGCACTGGGGCCCACGCGACCTGCCGCCGCGCGACCGGCTCGCCTCGGTGTTCTTTGCCGCCACCTCGCACGATGAAGCCCAGCCGGCGCACCTGAAGGTGCGTGACACCTCGCTTTGCGCCGATCGTTGCGCGCGCGAGTACGGCAATCCGTGCACCCGTTTCTGCCCGGCGAGCGTCTACGAAATGGTCGACGACGGCCAGGGTGGCAGGCGCCTGCAGATCAACGCCGCCAACTGCGTGCACTGCAAGGCCTGCGACATCAAGGACCCCTACGCTGTCATCGACTGGACCACGCCCGAAGGCGGCTCCGGCCCCAACTACCAGGCGCTGTAGTGGCCGCAGCGCCGGTGCCTTGCAGCCTGCGGGCCCTGTATGACATCGAGCTGGCCGAACGCGGTTACAGCGCCGATCCGGCGCAGCTGGCCGCGCTTGCGGCGCTCGACGACCTGCGCACGCGGCTGATCGCACGCGGCGCGCCCGAAAGCCCCGCCCGCGGCCTGCTGTCGCGCCTGCTTCGCCGCAACCCCGCGCCCGCCGAACGGGGCGTGTACCTGGTCGGCCCGGTGGGCCGCGGCAAGACCTGGCTCATGGACCTGTTCGTACGCAGCCTGCCCTTTCCCTGGCACCGGCGGCGGCATTTCTACCGCTTCATGGAAGAGGTGCACGCGGCACTCAAGGGCCACGCCGGGACCCGGGACCCGCTGCAGCGGGTTGCCGCCGACATCGCGGCCGATACGCGCGTGCTGTGCTTCGACGAATTGTTCGTCTCCGACATCGGCGACGCCATGATCCTGGGCACGCTGTTTGAATCGCTGCTGCGCCACGGCGTGTCGCTCGTGACCACGTCGAACACCCCGCCCGACGACCTGTACCTCGATGGCCTGCAGCGCGCGCGGTTCCTGCCGGCCATCGAGCTGCTGAAACGCAATCTGCAGCTGGTGACCGTCGACGGCGGCGCCGACCACCGCCTGCGCAGCCTGCAGCGCGCCGGCACCTGGCTGGCCGATGACGAGGCGGCGCAAGCCGCGCTCACCGGCCTGTTCGCCTCGCTCACGCGGGGCGAAACCACAGGCGCGCGCAACATCCGCATCGCCGGCCGCGACATCGCCACGCGCGGCGCGGGCAGCGAGGTGGTGTGGTTCGAGTTCGGCGCCCTGTGCGAAGGGCCGCGCGGCCCCGCCGATTACATCGAAATCGCACGCAGCTGGCCGGCCGTGATCCTCACCCACGTGCCGCTGTTCACGGCGCTCAATGAAAACGCCGCACGCCGCTTCGTCGCACTGGTGGACGAGCTCTACGACCACGACGTGAAGCTGGCGGTCTGCGCTGCCGCACCGCCCCAGGACCTGTACCGGGGCGAACGCCTGGTGAACGAGTTCCAGCGCACCGCCAGCCGCCTGATCGAGATGCAGACACCGCAGTACCTGGGACGGGGACACAGACCCTGACCCCGCTTCTCCCAGTAGAGCCTATAATCCGGCATGACCAGCCGGATTCCGGCGATCCGCACCAGGCTGATCGCACGCATCGTCAGAGCCGCAGGTGGCATCGAAGCCCCGGCGGCCGTCAACGTCCCTGACTATCTGAGTGCCTTCTACCGGCTCCTCGCGGAAGAGGACCTCGCCGGGCGCGACAGCGCCTGGTTCGCCCGCGTCGCGCTGGAACATGCACGCTTTGCGGCAGTGAAGCCACGCGACCGCGCACTGGTACGGTTGTTCAATCCGCCGCCGGCAAGCGGGCTGCCCAGCCCCCACACCCTGGTGCAGGTGGCGACGGCGGACATGCCCTTCCTGGTGGACTCGCTGCTCATGGTGTTCAGCCGCGCCGGCATCGGCGTACACCTCATCGTGCATCCCATCCTCAAGGTCGTGCGCGACCGCAACGGCCGGCTGCGACAGGTGCCGGCCGCAGCACCAGCACAGGCGGCGGCACAGGATGAGTCCTGGCAGTTCCTGGAGATCGATCGCCAGGCCGACGCGGCTCTGGCACCCCTCGAAGAACTGCTGTCCATCGCCCTTGCCGACGTGCATGCCGCCGTCACCGACCTGCCCGCCATGCTCACCCGCGCGCGCGCCGCAGCCCCGGCCCTGCCTGGCGACAGCGCCGAGACCCGTGAGGCGCGCGCCCTGGTCGACTGGATGGTGGCTGACCGCTTTATCTTCCTGGGATACCGCCACTACCGGCTGCGCGCGGGGCATGGGCACGACACCCTGCTGCCGGACGTGCCTTCGGGTCTGGGCATCCTGCGCAGGCGGCCGAACCACCCCAAGCCCGGCGCGGTGCGCCTCACGGCCGAGATGCGCCGCATCGCGCGCTCCGGCACCGCGGTGCTGGTGACCAAGGCCGGCAGCGTCTCGACCGTGCACCGCGCGGATTACCTCGACCATGTGGGAGTGAAGACCTTCGACGCCCGTGGCCGCGTCACGGGTGAACACCGCTTCCTCGGCTTGTGGACCTCGTCCGCGTACCACGCCCCGCCGCTGGAAATCCCGCTGCTGCGCCACAAGGTGCAGCAGGTCCTGCAGAACTTCGGCCTGCCCCCAGGCAGCCACGACGCCAAGTCGGTGACCCGGGTGCTGAACGACTTCCCCCGCGATGAGCTGTTCCAGAGCACTGCGGCCGAACTCACCCACGTCGTGCGCGGCGTGGTCAACCT
>DAIDKA010000207.1 GCA_027451085.1 Gammaproteobacteria bacterium | reverse complement strand
CAGCACGTAGGGGTTGGAGGGGTTGGTGCAGCTGGTAATGGCAGCGATCAGCACCGCGCCATCCTTGATCTCAAAGCTCCTGCCGTCGTTCCTGTCGCTCACGGTGACCTGGGCCTTGCCCGTGGCGGAGGGGTTCTTCTTGGTGCGCTCCTCGGCCTGCTTCGCAAAGGCCTTGCCGAAGGCAGCCTTGGCGGTGCTCAGCGGCACGCGGTCCTGCGGGCGGCTGGGGCCGGCCAGGCTGGGCACCACCGTCGACAGATCCAGCTCCAGCACGTCGGTGTAGTCGGCCGCCTTCTGGCCGTTCAGGCGCCACAGTCCCTGGGCGCGGGCATAGGCCTCCACCAGTTCCACCTGCGCCTGCGGGCGGCCGGAGAGCTTCAGGTAGCGGATGGTTTCCTCGTCGATCGGGAAGATGGCGCAGGTGCTGCCGAACTCGGGCGACATGTTGCCGATGGTGGCGCGATCGGCCAGCGGCAGGTTGGCGAGGCCGTCGCCGAAGACCTCGACGAACTTGTCCACCACGCCTTTCTTGCGCAGCATCTCAGTGATGGTGAGCACCAGGTCGGTGGCGGTCGTGCCGGCGGGCAGCTGGCCGGTGAGCTTCACGCCGATGACCTGCGGAATCAGCATGGTGACGGGCTGACCGAGCATCGCAGCCTCGGCCTCGATGCCACCCACGCCCCAGCCGAGCACGCCCAGGCCGTTGATCATGGTGGTGTGCGAGTCGGTGCCGACCACGGTGTCCGGGTAGGCCTGCGGTTTCGGTCCCGCCTTCGGGAAGATCACGCGGCCCAGGAACTCCAGGTTCACCTGGTGCACGATGCCGGTGTTGGGCGGCACCACGCTGAAGTTCTGGAACGCGCTCTGGCCCCAGCGCAGGAAGGAGTAGCGCTCGCCGTTGCGCTCGAACTCGATGCGGTTGTTGTCGGCCAGCGCCTGCGGCGTGCCGTACTCATCCACCTGCACGGAGTGGTCGATGACCAGCTCCGCGGGCGCCAGCGGGTTGACCTTGTCCGCATCCCCGCCCAGGCGGGTGATGGCCTCGCGCATCGCGGCCAGGTCCACCACGCAGGGCACGCCGGTGAAGTCCTGCATGATCACGCGCGCAGGGGTGAAGGAGATCTCATGCGAGGGCGCGGCCTTCGCGTCCCAGTTGAGGATGGCTTCGATGTCCTGGCGGGTGACGTTCACGCCATCCTCGAAGCGCAGCAGGTTTTCCAGGAGGATTTTCAGCGAATAGGGCAGGCGGGCCACCTTGTCCGCCGGCAGGGCCTTGAAGCTGAAGATCTCGTACGAACTGTCGCCGACCTTGAGGGAAGTGGCGGACTTGAAGCTGTCGGTCATGGAGTCCTCCGGAATAAAGCTGGCCACAAGGGTGCAGCAGCTGGAATTCAGCCGCCAATTATAACGGGTTGTCCCGCACAGCGGGATCCGGATCGGGTCCCGGCATTTGGTTTGCCGTTGAGCCGGCAACCGCGGCGATCACTCCCCCTCCCAGGCAGGTATCCCCCTGATAAACCACCGCGAACTGGCCGGGCGTGAGCGCACGCTGCGGCTCGTCGAACACCACCCGGGCGCCGCCATCGGCGAGCAGTTGCAGGCTGGCCGGCTGGTCCGGGTGACGGTGCCGGACCCGTACGGTGCAGCGCAGGGGCAGCGGGCCCGGCGGCAGCAGCCAGTGCAGGGGCTCGGTGGTCAGTTCGCGGCTGGAAAGCAACGGGTGGTCGTGGCCCTGGACCGCGACCAGGACATTGCGCGCGGGGTCCTTGGCCGCGACATACCAGGGCGAACCCGCGCTGTCCTTGCGGCCGCCGATGGCAAGACCACCGCGCTGGCCGAGGGTGTAGAAGGCCAGGCCCTGGTGTTCGCCCAGGCGTTCGCCGTCCGGGGTCTCGATGGGGCCCGGGGTGTGCTCGATGTAGCGGCTCAGGAATTCCCTGAACGGGCGTTCACCAATGAAGCAGATGCCCGTGCTGTCAGGCTTGTCGTAAACCGCAAGACCCGCCGCGCGGGCGCGTTCACGGACCTCGGCCTTGGTGAGGTCGCCCAGGGGCATGAGCACGCGGTCGAAGTCCTGCCGGTGCACTGCGTGCAGGAAATAGGTCTGGTCCTTGGCGCTGTCGCGCGCCTTGAGCAGCCGGGGACCATCTGCATCATGGCTGACGCGGGCGTAATGGCCGGTGGCGAACCAGCGCGCGCCCAGGCGCTGCGCGTAGCGCCAGGCCACGCCGAACTTGACCTCGCGGTTGCACAGCACGTCCGGGTTGGGTGTGCGGCCGGCGCGATGCTCGACGAGGAAGTACTCGAACACCCGCTGGCGGTAATCGGCAGCAAAGGAGGCGCGGTGCAGGGGGATGCCGAGCACCTCGGCCACGGCGCGCGCATCCTGGTAATCCTGCGCCTGGGTGCAGAAGCCGTCGTCCTCGTCCCAGTTGGCCATGAACAGGC
>DAIDKA010000206.1 GCA_027451085.1 Gammaproteobacteria bacterium | reverse complement strand
AAGCGCATCCGCGGCCGGGTCAAGGCGCAGATGGAAAAGAGCCAGCGCGAGTACTACCTGAATGAGCAGATGAAGGCCATTCAGAAGGAACTCGGCGAGATGGACGAGGGCGGCAACGAGATCACGGATCTGGAGCAGAAGATCGCCAAGGCCGGCATGCCCAAGGAGGCGCGTGACAAGGCCGCAGCCGAGCTCAACAAGCTCAAGATGATGTCGCCGATGTCAGCGGAGGCGACAGTCGTCCGCAATTACATCGACTGGCTGGTGAAGGTGCCGTGGAAGAAGCGCACCAAGATCCTCAAGGACATCGAAAAAGCCCAGGCGGTGCTGGACGAGGACCACTACGGCCTGGAGAAGGTCAAGGAGCGCATCGTCGAGTACCTCGCCGTGCAGCACCGGGTGGAGAAGCTGCGTGGCCCCATCCTGTGCCTGGTGGGACCGCCGGGCGTGGGCAAGACCTCGCTGGGCCAGAGCATCGCGCGCGCCACCAACCGCAAGTTCGCCCGCATGTCACTGGGCGGTGTGCGCGACGAGGCGGAGATCCGCGGCCACCGCCGCACCTACATCGGCTCGATGCCCGGCAAGATCGTGCAGAACATGACCAAGGCGGGGGTGCACAACCCGCTGTTCCTGCTGGACGAGATCGACAAGATGTCGATGGATTTCCGCGGCGATCCGTCCTCGGCGCTGCTGGAGGTGCTGGACCCGGAGCAGAACGCCACCTTCAACGACCACTACCTCGAGGTCGACCTGGACCTGTCCGAGGTCATGTTCGTCTGCACGGCCAACAGCATGAACATCCCCGGCCCCTTGCTGGACCGCATGGAGGTCATCCGTCTGCCGGGTTACACCGAGGACGAGAAGATGAACATCGGCCGGCGCTACCTGCTGCCCAAGCAGATGAAGCACAACGGGCTTGCGGCCGATGAACTCAAGGTCGGCGATCCGGTGCTGCTCGACATCGTGCGCCATTACACCCGCGAGGCCGGCGTGCGCAGCATGGAGCGCGAGATCGCCAAGATCAGCCGCAAGGCGGTGAAGCAGCTGCTGCTGGATGACAAGGACCAGAAGTCCATCACCGTGACGCCGAAGAACCTGGAGAAGTACCTGGGGGTGAAGCGCTTCCGCTATGGCAAGGCCGAGGACGAGAACCGCATCGGCCAGGTCACGGGCCTTGCCTGGACGGAAGTCGGTGGCGAACTGCTCACCATCGAGGCCGCGACCGTCCCCGGCAAGGGCAAGCTGCAGCACACCGGGCAGCTGGGGGAGGTCATGCAGGAGTCGATCCAGGCCGCGATGACCGTGGTGCGCAGCCGCGCGCAGGTGCTCGGCCTGGAGCCGGACTTCTATCAGAAGAACGACATCCACCTGCACATGCCGGAGGGCGCCACGCCGAAGGACGGCCCCAGCGCGGGCATCGGCATGTGCACCGCGCTGGTGTCGGCGCTCACGCGCATCCCGGTGCGTTCCGACGTCGCCATGACGGGTGAGATCACCCTGCGCGGCGAGGTGCTGCCCATCGGGGGTTTGAAGGAAAAGCTGCTGGCCGCGCATCGCGGCGGCATCAAGAGCGTCCTCATCCCGGATGAGAACGTCAAGGACCTCGCCGAGATCCCCGACAACATCAAGGGCAGGCTCGACATCAAGCCGGTGAAGTGGATCGACGAGGTGCTGCAGATCGCGCTGGTGAGCCAGCCGGTGCCGGCTCAGGCATCCGCGGTGGCTTCGCCGGGTGCTGAGGCAGCGGTGGCGCAGGGTGCCAAGTCGGGCAAGCGTGCCAGCCGCCGGAGCGTGAAGTCGCCGGCGCATTGACATTGATATACGGGTGCTTAGCTCAGCTGGTAGAGCGTCGCCTTTACACGGCGAATGTCGGGGGTTCGAGCCCCTCAGCACCCACCACTTTGGCGGTCCTTGCACCAGGCGATTTTCCCTGTACAATCGCGCTCCCCAAGCCGGAGCGGTAGTTCAGCTGGTTAGAATACCGGCCTGTCACGCCGGGGGTCGCGGGTTCGAGTCCCGTCCGCTCCGCCATTCAGACCCGAAGTGACAAAGCCGCCGCCGTGCGGCGGCTGGACGCGCTGCCAGTGTGGCGCTTGGACACGCTGCCGGTGCGGCGTCTGGAAGATGGTCGCCGCTGATGCGGCGCTGCGGGGACAGTAGCAAGATGCTGCAACAGATCGGTGACGGCCTGAAGGGCCACAAGTGGCTCACGTATGCGGTCTTCGGTGCGCTGACGCTGATCTTCGCCGCCTGGGGTGCCTACGGCATCGCCAACCTGAGCTTCGGCGCCAGCAACTACGTCGCCAAGGTCAACGGTCACACCATTCCCTTTGATGAAGTCCGTCGCGCCTGGCAGCGCCAGGAGCAGGACTGGTCGCAGCGTTTCGGCGGCGACATTCCCAGCGGCACCCGCACGCTGTTGCAGGACCAGCTGCTGGAGTCCTACATCCGCACGACCCTCATGACCGACCGCGCCCACGACCTGGGCTACCGGGTGACCCAGGACCAGCTGGCCCATGCCGTGCAGATGGAACCTGCGTTCCAGCTGGACGGCAAGTACAACGCCGACGTCGCCCGCGCGCGCCTGGCGCAGGCCGGTATTTCCGAGGAGGCCTATGAGGCGGACTTGCGCGGCTCGCTGGAGGCCTCGCAGATGGAAAACGGCATGCGGGTGTCGCAGTTCGTGACGCCGGCGGAAATGGCCCGCCTGGCGCAGCTGCTGGACCAGCAGCGCCAGTTGCGTTGGGCGACGTTGCCGCTGGACCCGTACGAGAAGGCTGCCACGGTGACGGATGCCGCGGTGCAGGCGTACTACGACGCACACAAGTCGAGCTACATGACGCCCGAGACGGTGGACCTGCACTACGCCCAGATCACCCTGGACCAGGTGGCGGCGGGCATCACTGTGTCCGATTCGGACCTGCACGCGTACTACGACAAGAACAAGACGCGCTACACCACCAATGAGCAGCGGCACGCGCACCACATCCTGATCGCGGTGTCGGCCAAGCGCAGCGATGCGGAGGCGCTGAAGCGGGCCCAGGAGATCTACGCGAAGCTCAAGGCGGGTGCGGATTTCGAGACCCTTGCGAAGCAGGATTCCGATGACGCGGGCTCCGCCGCGCAGGGCGGCGACCTGGGCTTCATCGAGCGTGCCAGCTTCGACAACGACAAGCCCTTCGGCGATGCGCTGTTCGGCATGAAGGCGGGCGACATCAGCCCGCCGGTGAAGGACGACTTCGGCTATCACATCATCCGTCTCGACGCCATTGCGCCTGCCAAGGGCAAGACCTTCGAGGAAGCGCGCGCCGACATCGAGACGCAGCTCAAGCACGACCAGGCGGGGGACAAGTTCGGCGACCTGCAGGAGAAAATCCAGTCGACGCTGGATTCGGGCACGTCGGACCTCGATGCCGTCGCCAGGCAGTTCGGGCTGACCGTCGGGGACATCCCGGCCTTCGCCAGGGGCGCGGGCGGCGGTGGTTTCGGCGCCGCCAAGGAAATGCAGGATGCGGTGTTCAGCGACACGGTGCTGAACCAGCACCGCATCGGCGGTCCGGTGCTGGTGGGCGACAGCAAGCTTGTGCTGGTGCGCGCGACGGACCACAAGCTGCCTGCGCCCAAGCCGCTGGCCGACGTGCGCGACAGCATCGTCGCGGTGCTGCGCAAGCAGGAGGGCATCAAGGCGGCCGAGGCCGCAGCCGATGCCGCGGTGAAGAAGCTCGAGGGTGGCGCCGATTTCGACGCGGTGGCGAAGGAACTGGGCGTGAAGAGTGACCCGGCGCGCTTCGTGGGCCGCGATGATCCCTCCGTGCCGGCCGACATCCGCACCGCCGCCTTCAAGGCACCGAAGCCTGTGGCAGGACGCCCGGTGTTCCAGGCCGTGCCGCAGCCCGGTGGCAATGTGCTGCTGCTTGGCGTGCTTTCAGTCAGGATCGAAGCGCCGACCGCGGATTCAGCGCAACAGGTGGCTCAGGCGGCGAGCCAGCTGGCCTCGCAGTATGGCGCGGATGATGGTGAGGACTATCTGACCGCGGTCCGCAAGGCGGCGAAGGTCCAGAAGAACCTGGCGCTGTTCGACCAGTAGTCAGTCGCAGGGGGAGATACCATGGGGTTCCTGACCGGCAAGCGCGCCCTGATCGTGGGTGTGGCCACCGACCGCTCGATCGCCTGGGGCATCGCCCGGGCCATGCACCGGGAGGGCGCGCAGATCGCGCTGTCCTACGCCAACGACAAGTTCAAGGAACGTGTCGTGCCCCTGGCGCAGTCACTCGACAACGCCCTGACCCTGCCGCTGGACGTCACGGTGGACGCCGAGATCGATGCTGCGTTCGACCTCATCAGACGCGAGTGGGGCAGCCTCGACATCGTGGTGCACGCCGTGGCCTTTGCGCCGCGCGAAGCGCTGGCCGGCAGCTTCGTGGAAAACACCAGCCGCGAGGCGTTCCGGATGGCGCACGATGTTTCCAGCTACAGCCTGACGGCCCTGGCGCGGGGCGCGGTGCCGCTGATGTCGGGCCGTGATGGTGCCATTCTTACACTGTCCTACCTGGGCGCCGTGAGAAGCCTGCCCAGCTACAATGTCATGGGCCTGGCCAAGGCCAGCCTGGAAGCCAACGTGCGTTTCCTGGCCGCTGACCTGGGCCCGAAGGGCATCCGGGTGAACGGCATTTCGGCGGGCCCGGTGAAGACCCTGGCCGCTGCCGGTATCGGTGGGTTCCGCAAGATGCTGTCCCGCGTGGCGGAAGCGGCGCCGCTGCGTCGCAATGTCACGCTGGAGGACGTGGGTAACGCCGCGGCCTTCCTGTGTTCGGATCTCGCGGCGGGCATCACCGGCGAGATCACCTACGTGGATGCGGGCTTCAGCACCGTGGGCATGAGTTTTCCCGAGGACGGCGGGGAATAAGTGCTGCCGCCGCCGACGGTGCGTGTGACGCCGCACCTGTGCGGTAATAACCTAGATTCCGATCACCGGGAGGCCGTGCGCCCGGGCGGCCAGGGCCAGCGCTGCGTCGTGCGTTGCCATGATCGGTGTGATCTGCAGCAACTCCTGCCACAACAGAGCGGATGCCAGGTGGATTGCATCCAGCGTACCCAGCGCTGTGGGCATGGGCTGCGCGGCGCGTTCCAGGACCACGGAGTCGAGTTCGACGATCTCGATCGCGTCGATCAGTGCCAGGACTGTTGCACGCCTGTGCGCCAGCTGAGCATCAGGCAGGCGCTGCTGCAGCCGCAGCCGATCCAGCGTCCGCAGACACTCGGTGCGGATCAGCGCGCTGGAGATGCCGCGATCGACCTGACGCCATTCAGACAGCGCGGCGGGCTCATCGAGCGCGACACGCAGCAGCACGGAAGCATCGATGTACGCGATCACCGATGGTTCTGCCGCTCCTCGAGCAGCAGTGCCACGACATCGGTCTGGATCGGCATCCGCGCCGGGATCGGTATCTGATTCAGTGGAAGTGAGCCGCGCGGCTTGCGGATCCGCAGCGCCGGCCGATCCGTGACCGGGATGATCCGCGCCACGGCGGTATTGCGGTCGAGCACAGTGATGCTTTCACCATGCTGCACCGAGCGCAGGAAACCACTGAGTCCTGCCTTCAGTTCAGCGATGCGAACCTGTTTCATGACCATATATGACCAGAATTGGTCATGAGGCGCAAGGCGCGATTACGGCCGATTCAGCAGCGCGTCGATGGCGGCGTTGGCCAGCTGGTCAACGCGCTCGTTGCCGGGTACGCCGCTGTGGCCCTTGACCCAGTGCCAGGTCAGCCGGTGACGGGCCTCCTGGCGGTCCAGTTCCTGCCACAGGTCCTGGTTTTTCACCGGCTTTTTGTCGGCAGTCTTCCAGCCGCGGGCCTTCCAGGGTCCCATCCACTCGGTGATGCCTTTGATCACGTACTGTGAGTCGGTGTAGACCGTGGCGTTCACGGGACGCTTGAGCGCCGCCAGGGCCTGGATCACCGCCGTCAGTTCCATGCGGTTGTTGGTGGTGGCGGGGTCGGCGCCGGAGAGTTCCCGTTCCTTGCCACCCGAGGACAGCAGTGCGCCCCAGCCGCCCGGGCCGGGGTTGCCGCGGCAGGCCCCGTCCGCGTAGATCGTGACCTCAGTCATCCGCGCGTATCAATTCGATTGCCGGGGGGTCGGCTTGATCAGGGTGGTCGGCTTCACCAGCCGGCCCGAAGCCACAGCCGGCTTTTCCCGGAAGCGTGGCCGGACCGTCGGGGTCAGGCTGTAGAGGCGCTTGCGGACCTTGAGCATCCAGGCGCCGGCTGGCAGGGGGTTGTACCAGGCCCTGTGCAGCAGTTGCTCCGGTCTCTCGAAGGCCTTGGGGCCCCGGGCCCAGGGACGGTGATAGAGGTAAGCGCGCGTGGCGGTCACCTCGTAACCCAGCAGCACCAGCCATTCGCGCACCCGCCCGGGAGACAGAACGCGGCGGATGCCGGGCGGGAAGCCTGCCCGGGAACCCAGCGCCCGCGCACCCCACAGGCTCACCGGGCTGAAGCCCAGCACCACCAGTTGTCCGTCCCCCGTCAGTACTCGATCGACCTCGCGCAGGATGGCATACGGGTCGGCGGCGAATTCCAGTGTATGGGGCAGCAGCATGGCGTCCACGCTGTCCCGCGCCACCGGCAGCTGCGAGGGGCGGGCGATGATGTCGGCGCCGCAGGCAAAATCAGCGGGGGCGACGACCGCGCGCCGCCGCGTCCGGCAGCCGGACAAGAGTTCATGCGCTTCGCCCCAGGCACCCACCTGCAGGAACTCCCAGCCAAAGACGTCATCCAACGCTTCGGCCAGCAGCTCGGACTCGGCCGCCAGCAGGGCAGCCCCCAGAGGCTGGCGCCAGAAGGCACGCAGTGCTGCGGGGCGTTCGTTCACCTCAAGAACCCTTAATTATGTGATGCCTGGCGGCAAACCCTCTGGCCATTGTGTGAAGTTACCAGTTACAGTCCCGCGCAGAAAGGAAGTACGTTGCCGCCACCCCCCGCCGGTCCGAGGGCCTGGAATTGACCCGTAATCGCTGGATGCTGAAGGCCTGCGCCTTCGCCGCTCTCCTGACCCTGGCCGCGTGCGCCTCCGCGCCGCCGCCCAAGCCGCTGGTAGTCACTCAGCCACCCGCTCCGCCACCGGTCGTCACCCCGGCGCCGGACAGCGCGCCTGTGTCCGTGGTGCAGGAGCCCGCCCCGGTGGCGCCGCAGGACATGCCCAACCTGTTCGATCGGATGCGCACGGGATTCTCCCTGGAAGATACGGACGATCCGGACAGCAACAAGGCCGTTGACGAGCAACTGGACTGGTACGCGAACCATCCGGACTACCTGGACCGCGCCTTCGACCGCGCGGACCTGTTCCTCTACCACATCGTCACGGAGCTGGAGGCTCGCGGGATGCCGCGCGAGATCGCGCTGCTGCCGGTGGTGGAAAGCGCCTTCCAGCCCTATGCCTACTCACCCGCCCGCGCCCTGGGGCTGTGGCAGTTCATCCCCGGCACGGGCTCGCGCTACAACCTCAAGCAGGACTGGTGGTATGACGGCCGCCGGGATGTCATCGAGTCCACGCGCGCTGCGCTCGATTACCTGAACGACCTGCACACCGAGTTCAACGACTGGCTGCTGGCCATCGCCGCCTACAACTGCGGTGAGATGAACGTCGAGCGCGCCATCGCGCGCAACAAGGCCGCCGGTCTGCCCACGGACTTCTGGCACCTGCGCCTGCCGGCCGAGACCCGCGCCTATGTGCCGAAGCTGCTGGCCATGAAGCGCCTGGTGTCCAATCCCGAGTATTACGGCCTGGCGTTCAGCGCCATTCCGAACAAACCCTACTTCGTGCAGGTGGATACCGGCGGCCAGATCAGCATGAGCGTGGCGGCGAAGATTTCCGGGGTGACCGCGGAAGACATCTATGACCTGAACCCCGCCTTTCACCGCTGGGCGACTGATCCGTCCGGGCCGTACAAGCTGCTGGTGCCGGCTGATGCAGCGGACGCTTTCCGCGCCAGCGTCGCGCAGCTGACCCCCGACCAGCGCCTGTCCGTGCAGCAGTACACGGTGCAGCGCGGTGATTCGATGAACACCGTGGCGAAGCGTTTCGGCACCACCGCCGAAGTCGTCCGCCGCCTGAACGAGCTGCCCGCGGGGCCGGTCGTGGTGGGCACGGAACTGCGCATCCCCTCCGACACGCTGCAACTGCCGGCGAAGGCGTTGCGCGCCGCAGCCCTGGTGGACGGCCGGACCCGGCACCAGCGGTCTTTCCGGCACCGCATGCGCATCACCGTCCACCATGGCGAGACCCTCTATGCGATCGCGCGCAAGAATCATATGGACGTGCATGCCCTTGCGCGCATGAACGGGCTGAAGCCGAACTCGCACCTGCGGGTCGGGCAGCACCTGCACCTGCGGGTGGCGGCTGCAGACAGCTCCGCCGCGGACAGCAACGATGACCCCGGCGCCGATGATGGCGCACCCGCGGGCAAGGCCGGCATCGCCCATTGTGCCCGCCGGAGCAGACACCGGCACTGCACCAGCAGTCACGCTGCCGCCCAGGCCGCGCTCACCCACACGGTCCGGCACGGGGAGACGCTGTTCCATGTGGCGCAGCGGTACCATGTGTCCGTGAATCAGCTGTCGGCCTGGAACAGCCTCAGTGGCACGCATATCGTGCCGGGGCAGAAGCTCATCGTCAGGCCGCAGGGATGAGTGGAGCGGTGTTGCAAAAGTCCGGCGGCGGGCGGGCATGAGACAGATCGTCCTCGACACCGAAACCACCGGCCTGGAGGCGCTGCAGGGTCACCGCATCATCGAGATCGGCGGGGTCGAGCTGGTCAACCGCCGGCCCACCGGGCGGCATTTCCACAGGTACCTCAATCCGGAGCGCGACATCGACGAGGGTGCGCTCAAGGTCCACGGCATCACGCGTGCCCGCCTGCATTGCGAGCCTAAATTCCGCGAGATCGCCACGGAACTGATCGAGTTCCTGCGCGGCGCGGAGCTCGTGATCCACAACGCCCCCTTCGACGTGGGTTTCCTCAACGCCGAGTTCGAGCGGCTGCCGGGGGAGAGGGTCACCGTGGCGCAGCTGTGCACGGTGGTTGATTCCCTGGCCCTTGCGCGCCAGATGCACCCGGGGCAGCGCAACGGGCTGGATGCGCTGTGCAAGCGCTACAACGTGGATAACTCCGGCCGCGAACTGCACGGCGCGCTGCTGGACTCACAGCTGCTGGCGGAGGTCTACCTGGCGATGACCGGCGGCCAGGTGGTGCTGGGCCTGGGAGCAGCGAAGGGCGCGGCTCAAGCCGCGCGGCAAGACTCGCTGGCGATCTCCGCGCTGCGACCCGCGGGTCCGCTGCCGGTGGTTGCGCCGACCGTGGAGGAGGCGGCCGCCCACGAGGCTTTCCTGGATCTTATCGCCAAATCCGCCAAGGGCCGGTGCCTGTGGCGAGACGGGCAGAAAGCTTCCTGAAGCCCGCGGCCGATCGCTGCCGAAGGTGTTCAAAGCTTAAGGTGCCTTAGGGCGCAATGCTTTATTATTGTTCACTAAATCAGTCAGCCGGCGCCTATATCGATGCAAGTCCCTCTGCTTGACCTCAAGCCCCAGTACGCCACCTTGAAAGATGACGCCTTGGCGGCCATCGAGAGGGTGTGCGCCAGCCAGCACTTCATCCTGGGCAGCGAGGTGACCCGGCTGGAGCAAGACATCGCCGCCTACAGCCGTACGCAGTACGGCGTCGGCGTGTCTTCGGGCACTGATGCACTGCTGCTGGCGCTCATGGCGCTGGATATCGGCGTCGGGCACGAGGTCATCACCTCGCCGTACACGTTTTTTGCCACGGCCGGCACCATCGCCCGAACCGGCGCGCGGCCTGTGTTCTGCGACATCGATCCGGTCAGCTTCAACCTTGATTCCGCCGCCGTGGCGCACTTCGTGTCCACCGGCTGCGAGAACCGCGACGGCCACCTGGTCAACAAAGCGACCGGCGGACTCATCAAGGCCATCATGCCGGTGCATCTGTACGGGCAGGTGGCTCACATGGACCCGCTGCTGGCCATCGCGCGCCGCCACGGCCTCAAGGTCATCGAGGATGCGGCGCAGGCCATCGGCAGCGACGACGAACACGGCCGGCGCGCATGCAGCTTTGGCGATGTCGGTGCCTTGAGCTTCTTCCCCACCAAGAACCTGGGCGCCTTCGGGGATGCCGGCATGTGCGTCACCAACGACGCGGAGCTCGCCGAGCGCATGCGCGTGCTGCGCGTGCACGGTGGCAAGCCCAAGTACTACCACTCGATGATCGGCGGCAACTTCCGGATCGACGAACTGCAGGCAGCCGTGCTGAACGTGAAGCTGCCGTACCTGGACGCCTGGAGCGCGGCGCGCCAGCGCAATGCCGCGATCTACGACGCCGCCTTTGCCAGGGTCGCCATCGGCGAGTTTGTGCGCACCCCTGCGGCCGCCAAGGGTTCGCGCCACATCTACAACCAGTACGTGATCAGGGTGAAGAGCCGTGACCAGTTGCGCGCGCACCTTGCCGCAGCGCACGTGGGCACGGAAATCTATTACCCGGTGCCGCTGCACCTGCAGCAGTGCTTCGAGTACCTGGGCCACCAGGCCGGTGACTTCCCGCAGTCCGAGCGGGCCGCAAACGAGACCCTGGCGCTGCCCATCTATCCGGAACTCGCCCCGGAGCAGCTGCAGTACGTGGTCGACAGCATCGCCAGGTTCTACCGTCCCGGCTGAAGCCTTACGGCGCACCCGGAACCCCAAGGAGCACGCATGACAACCCCCGGCCCCCGGCTTCCGATCTGGAATGAAATCGCCGCCCACGAGTCGCGGCTGGCCGCGCTGCATACGCGGGACCTGTTCGCCCAGGATCCGCAGCGCTACGCAAAGTTCTCGCGCGAGGCGGTGGGGCTGTCCTTCGACTTCTCGCGCCAGCGCCTGGACCTCGAGGCGCTGTACAAGCTGTACGCGCTGCTGGACTTCGTGCAGATGCGCGACCAGATCGACGCCATGTGGGCCGGGGCGCATATCAATACCACCGAGGACCGCGCAGTGCTGCACGTGGCGCTGCGCCAGCCGAAGGGGGCGCGCATCGGTGGCGCCGCCATCGAGGCGGAGGTGCTGGCCGAGCGCGAGCGCATGCTGGATTTCGCCGACCGGGTACGGGCGGGGAAGATCACCGGCAGCACCGGCAAGGCCTTCAGCCTGGTGGTGAACATCGGCATCGGCGGCCCGGACCTGGGGCCGGCCATGGGCGTGCTGGCGCTGGCGCAGTTCACGGCCGGGGGGCCGCGCGTGGAGTTCGTCTCCAACGTGGATGGCAACCACCTGGCTGACGTGCTGGCCGGCGCAGAGCCTGCCACCACGCTGTTCATCGTGGCCTCCAAGACTTTCACGACGCTGGAAACCCTCACCAACGCCACCACGGCCCGCGGTTGGCTGGCAGGCTCGCTGGGGGAGAAGGCCGTGCCGTCGCACTTCGCCGCAGTGTCCACCAACACACAGGCCATGAACGCCTTCGGCGTGCATCCCGACTACCGCTTCAACATGTGGGACTGGGTGGGCGGCCGCTACTCCATGTGGTCCTCGGTGGGTGTGTCGCTGGCGGTGGCCGTAGGGTCGAAGCACTTCAATGAGTTCCTCGCCGGCGGCCATGAGATGGACCAGCACTTCCGCGAGGCACCCTGGGCCGACAGCCTGCCGGCGCTGATGGCGCTGATCGGCGTCTGGAACATCAACTTCCGCCGCCTGCCGACGCTTGCGGTGCTGCCCTACGACGACCGCCTCAAGCGCCTGCCGGCGTACCTGCAGCAGCTGGAGATGGAGTCCAACGGCAAGTCCGTGACGCTGGACGGCAGCCGCGTCGAATGGGATACCGCGCCGGTGATCTGGGGCGAGCCCGGCAGCAATGCCCAGCACAGCTTTTTCCAGCTGCTGCACCAGGGCACGCTGCGCGCGGCGCTGGACTTCCTGCTGCCGGTGAACTCCTCCTGCGGCAACCAGGCGCAGCAGGACCTGGCCATCGCCAACTGCCTGGCGCAGGCCGAGGCGTTCATGGACGGCCAGGCGGGGGAGGGCATCCCGCCGCAGAAGGTGCACATCGGCGACCGTCCCAGTACGCTTGTGATGTTCAACCGGCTGGACCCGCGCACGCTGGGCCGGCTGGTCGCCCTGTACGAGCACAAGGTGTTCACACAGGGCGTGATCTGGGGCATCAGCTCCTTCGACCAGTGGGGCGTGGAGCTGGGCAAGAAACTGGCGGCATCGCTGGTGCCCGTCGTGCAGGATCCTGCCAGCGCCCGGGATGTCAGCCCGGCGATGCTGGGTGCGCTGCAGCACGTGGTGCGGTGGCGCGGCAAATAAGAGTCGAGGTCAACGGATGAAGATTTTTGGACGCCGGGGCTGGCGGGCCGGACTCGTGGCCGCCGCATGGACTTTGGTCACGGGCCTGGGACAGGCGCAGAGCACCTTCAGCCAGTCGCAGCTGGCGCAGATGGCGCAGGGCATGAGTCCCGACCAGCAGCAGGCGCTGATGCAGCAGGCCGGTGTCAGCGGCGGCGGCGCCGGGACTGCCGGCACTGTTGCGGGCCAACGCCCGGGGCAGCAGGGGGTCTACAACCCGAACGATCCCAATGGTCCCGACAATCTGAAGGGCCGGCGCCAGCGG
>DAIDKA010000205.1 GCA_027451085.1 Gammaproteobacteria bacterium | reverse complement strand
CAAGGTTGATCACCTGATCGTGGGCGGCGGCATCGCCAACACCTTCCTGGCGGCCACCGGCGTGGCAGTAGGCAAGTCCCTCTACGAGCCGGACATGCTGGATACCGCCCGCGAGCTGCTGGAGCAGGCCGCGGCGCGTGGCGCGCAGATCCCGCTGCCGACTGACGTCGTGGTGGCCAAGGCACCACCCGCCGGGGCGGATTTCCTGAAATACCTGGCCAGCGCCAAGGCTGAAACCAGGCCCGTCGGGCAGGTGGGTGGCGATGAGCTGATCCTGGACATCGGTCCTGCGACCGCGCTGACCCTGGCCGCCGGGCTGGAACAGGCCGGCACCATCCTGTGGAACGGCCCGGTGGGCGTGTTCGAGGTCGACCAGTTCGGCGAGGGCACCCGTGTGATCGCTTCTGCCATTGCGCGCGGCACGGCGTTCTCCCTCGCCGGCGGCGGAGATACGCTGGCTGCGATCGAGAAGTACGGGGTGGAGAAGGGGATTTCCTACATCTCCACCGGGGGCGGCGCCTTCCTGGAGTTCGTGGAAGGCAAGACGCTGCCTGCGGTGGCGGCACTAGAGGCGCGGGCCTGAAGGCTCGCGCGATCCGTAACACAACCGCGGCTTCAGCGCTGGCATCGTAAGGATTTCATGAGCACGATCAACACCCACAAACGCACCAAGATCGTGGCCACCGTGGGCCCCGCGACCGACGACCCCGCCCTGCTGGTGCAGATGATGAATGCGGGGCTGTCGGTGGTGCGGCTGAACGCCTCGCACGGCACGCGCGCTGATCTCAAGCGCCGCCTGGACCTGGTGCGGGCAGCGGCGGCCAAGGCCAACGAGGTGGTCGGTGTGCTGCTGGATCTTTCCGGACCCAAGATCCGCATCGAGAGCTTCGTGCACGGGTCGGTGAAGCTGGTGGAAGGAGCTGTGTTCGTGCTCGACACGGCCATGGACTCCAAGGCCGGCACCATCGATGGAGTGGGTATTGCCTACAAGAACCTGCCGAACGACGTGGCGGCTGGTGACACCCTGCTGCTGAACGACGGCCAGATCATCCTGGACGTCACCAAGGTCGAAGGCACCCGCATCCACACCCTGGTGAAGGTGGGTGGAGAGCTGTCGGACCGCAAGGGCCTGAACCGCCAGGGCGGCGGCATCTCGGCCCCGGCCCTGTCCGACAAGGACCGCGAAGACATCAAGTTCGCTGCCGACGAGAAGGTGGACTACCTAGCCGTGTCCTTCGCCCGTGACGCCGCGGACATCAAGCTGGCGCGCCGTTTGATGCGCCAGGCGGGCGGGGATGCGCGCATCGTCGCCAAGATCGAGCGTCACGAGGCCATCACCAACCTGGACGCCATCATCGACGCCTCGGATGTCGTCATGGTCGCGCGCGGCGACCTGGGCGTGGAAATGGGCTATGCCGAGCTCACCTCGCTGCAAAAGACCATCATTCACCACACCCGCTCCAAGCACAAAGTCGTGATCACGGCCACCCAGATGATGGAGTCGATGATCCACAACCCGATGCCCACGCGCGCCGAGGTCAGCGATGTGGCCAATGCCGTCATGGATGGCACGGACGCGGTCATGCTGTCCGCGGAGTCGGCGACCGGCCGCTACCCGCTGAAGGCGGTCGAGGCCATGGCGCAGGTGATCCAGGGCGCGGAAAAGTACCAGTATGGCGCCGCCCGCCTGCGTCAGCGCGAGGCTGGCACCGTGTTCGAGGGCACGGAGGAGGCGATCGCCATGGCGGTGATGTACACCGCCAACCACATGAACGTGCGCGCCATCGTCGCCCTGACTGAATCCGGCGCCACGACGCTGTGGATGTCGCGCCTGCGCACGGACATCCCCATCTATGCCTTCACGCGCAACGAGTCCACGGGCCGGCGCGTGACCCTTTACCGGGGCGTGTTCCCCGTGATGTTCGATGTCGCAGGCGACGTATCGGTGGCGGCGCTCTACAACGCCATCTTCGCGCGCCTGCTGGAACTGGATCTGGTGAGCCAGGATGACCTGGTGATCGTGACCAAGGGCGAGCTTTCCGGGGTGCAGGGAGGCACCAATTCCATGCAGATCCTCAAGGTCAATCTCTCCTGACGCGATGAAAACCCGGCTCTTCTAGGATTTACCGCGACCATGGCGTTGGCAGCCCGCTCGCTCCAGCGCCCGCCGGTCGTGGGGCTCGTGCTCACGGGCGGTGGAGCGCGCGCCGCCTACCAGGTGGGCGTGCTGACGGCATTGGTGGAACTGCTGCCCCGCGGTCGCAATCCCTTCCCGGTGATCACCGGTACTTCCGCCGGGGCGGTTGCAGCCAGCGTCCTTGCGGCGCAGGCCTATCGCTGGCGCCAGGCCGTCGCGGGCCTGGCTGAGGTCTGGAGCAATTTCCGCGTGAGCCAGGTGTTCGAGGTGGCTCCGCATTCGATGTTGCGGGCCGCGGCCCACTGGACGCTGGCGCTGCTGTCCGGCGGATTGATGCTGCAGCCGCCGCGCTCCGTGCTGGATAATTCGCCGCTGCATGCGCTTCTGGAGAGCCGTATCGACTGGCAGGGCGTGCGCACCAGTGTCGAACGAGGCCACCTGCGGGGCGTGGCGTTGTCCGCCACCTGCTACCGCACGGGGCAGTCCATCGCCTTCTATGACGGCCGGTCCGACATCGACGACTGGGCCCGCATCCAGCGCCGGGGCGTGCGCACCAACCTCACCCTGGATCACCTCATGGCGAGTGCCGCGATTCCGATGCTGTTCCCGCCGGTGCGGCTGGGAGACAGCTGGTTCGGGGATGGCGCCATGCGCCAGCAGAACCCGCTGAGCCCGGCCATCCACCTGGGCGCGAACCGGTTGCTGATCCTCGGCGTGCGCTCGCGGCGTGAAGCCGGCGTGAGCGAGGGGCCGCTGGTGATGCCGGCCGCCGGGCAGATCCTGGGTTTCATGCTGGATACGCTGTTTTCGGACCAGATGTATTCGGATCTCGAGGAGACTGCGCGGTTGAACGAGCTGGCTGTCAGCGCTCCCGGGGTGCCGGACAGCCAGGGCCGCAACCTCTCCCGGATCGAGACGCTGATGCTGACGCCAAGCGAGGACCTGCGGGCCATCGCGGCGCGCCACGCTGCCGCCATGCCGCCCGGGCTGCGCGGGCTGCTGAGCGTGACCGGCGCACGCAACGGTGGCGGCAGCCAGCTGGCGAGCTACCTGATGTTCGAGTCGGCCTTCACCCGGGAGCTGATGGAACTGGGGTACCACGACGCGAAGCAGCTGTCGGGCGTGCTGCGGGATTTCATTGGCGGTGCGCCCCTGCCGCCGCGGCCGCCCGGGCTATAATACAGGGCTATGCAACACGCACTCTCACACACACGGGCGGACAACTTCGCCGCCTGGTACCAGGATGTCGTGGCCGAAGCGGACATGGCGGAGGAATCCGGCGTCCGTGGCTGCATGATCATCCGTCCCTGGGGCTACGGGGTCTGGCAGCGCATGCAGGAGCTTCTCGACCGGCGCTTCCGCGACACCGGCCACGAGAACTGCTACTTCCCATTGTTCATCCCCTTGAGCTTCATCGCCAAGGAAGCCGAGCACGTCGAGGGTTTCGCCAAGGAAATGGCCGTGGTCACGCACCATCGGCTGAAGATGATCGACGGTCAGCTGAAGCCCGATCCGGATGCGAAGCTGGAAGAGCCGCTGGTGGTCCGGCCGACCTCGGAAACCGTGATCGGCAACGCCTTTTCGCGCTGGGTCCGCTCGCACCGCGACCTGCCGCTGCTGTTGAACCAGTGGGCCAATGTGGTGCGCTGGGAGATGCGCACGCGGTTGTTCCTGCGCACCACTGAGTTCCTGTGGCAGGAGGGCCATACCGCCCACGCCACTGCCGAGGACGCCCGGGAAGAAACCGCGCGCATGCTGGAGGTGTACCGCAGCTTTGCCGAGGACTGCCTCGCCATGCCGGTGGTGGCCGGTGAAAAGCCCCCGCATGAGCGCTTCCCCGGCGCGGACAACACCTACTCGATCGAGGCCATGATGCAGGACGGCAAGGCCCTGCAGGCGGGCACGGCGCACTATCTGGGTACGAACTTCGCGCAGGCGCAGAACATCCGCTACCAGACGGAGCAGGGTGATCTCGCGTACTGCCACACCACCAGCTGGGGGGTGTCCACGCGCCTGGTCGGCGGCGTCATCATGACCCACGGCGACGACGACGGCCTGCGGCTGCCGCCGGTGATCGCGCCGCGGCAGGTGGTGCTGGTCCCCATGCTGCGCGACAAGCCCGAGGACGCCGAAGTGCTGGCGTACTGCGACCAGCTCGCCGCCGAACTGAACAGGCTGTCGGTGTTCGGTGAGCCGGTGCGCGCGCTGGTGGACAGGAAGGGCGGCCGTTCCACCGACAAGCGCTGGGGCTGGATCAAGCGCGGCGTGCCGGTGATCTGTGACATCGGCGCCCGCGACGTCGCCAATGGCAATGTCAGCTACATCCGCCGCGACCGCCTGCGCACCGGCGAGAAGGTCGGTTCGCAGATGCTGGCGAAGGCCGCCTTCATCGCGCAGGCGGCGGTGCTGCTGCAGGACATCCAGTCGTCGCTGCACACACAGGCGCGCGAGCGCATGCTGTCGAACATCCGCAGTGACATCACGACCCTCGAAGGTTTGAGTGAGCACTTTTCGTCCGGACCTGACAATGGTGCGAAGGCGGACGATGAGAACGACGCCTTCCGGGGCTGGGTCCTGGTGCCCTGGGCGCGGCCGCAGGGCGCCGACATGGAAAAGGTCGAGCAGCAGCTCAAGGCCCTGAAGCTCACGGTGCGCAATGCGCCGCTGGCGCAGGAGTCTGCCGCCGGCCGGACCTGCCTGTTTACCGGGCAGCGGGCGATCGAGTACGTGCTGGTGGGGCGCACGTACTAGCCGGAAGCTCCGCGGCCGGTTGCCGTCGGGGATCAGAACTGCTGCAGGTCGTGCCCGATGACCACCGGGCCGCTGTAGTACTTATGAATGCGGGCGATGATCCTCAGTTGCGCCTGCGGGTCCTCCTGGCCGATCACCAGGTGCGACAGCACCAGCAGTTTCACGCCGGCCTGCTGCGCCACCCGGCCGACTTCCTCCGGCGTGGAGTGTTCGGTGCGCATGTGATTCATCATGCCGCCCGCTTCGCCGGCCGGTAGCCGACCCATCGCCACTTCGCGCTTGATCTGCGCCTGGATGACGTCCAGGTCGATGAGTTCGTGCACCAGTATGTCCGCGCCCCTGGCGATGTCCGGGATGACGTTGCCGCAGGGACCGGTGTCACCACTGAACACGATTACGCGGTCCGGGGTTTCAAAGCGCAGTGCGTAGGAGTGCTGCCAGCCGTAACCGGGCGAGCCCTTGGGCAGGTGGTAGTGGCAGTTTTCCGCGGCCGTGACCTTGATATTGCCGTCCTGGAACACCAGGCCCGGGCCCTTGTAGTCGTGCGCCTGGATGAATTTCCCTGGGGGCATGTAGTTTTGCGCGCCGTCCAGGTAGCGCGCCGCAGCGTTGGGCGCGAAGTACATCAGGAAGCCCTTGCGCATCATCTCAGTGCCCGCGGGGCCGTAGACGGTCATCGGGCGCCTGCTGCCAAGCGACCAGGCCATGCCCATGAGAGTGCCCCAGTCCGCATCGTGATCATCGTGATTATGGGTGATGAAGATGTCCCGGATGTCGGCGGGTGCGATCCCAAGTTTCGCCAGCTGCGTTCCGACGCCGTTACCCGCATCCACCAGGTAGTTCACGCCGTTCACGACGAGGAGATTGGCCGGCTGGGCGCGATCAGGCTTCGGCCGCGGACCGCCCGTGGTTCCGAGCAGCACCAGGCGGGTGATCGCGGATTGCGGTGCTGCGGCGGCGGGGGCGGATGGAGCGGTGCCGGGAGTGTCGGCGGCCTGTGCCGTGCCCAGGAACAGGCCGGCTGTGAGAAGCAGGGAGATGAGTTTTTCAGCTGGCACTTCCGCGTTCCTGGTATCAGCCGGCCGGAGCTGCGGAGGTGCGGGGCTCTTCCTGGCGCCGGCCGGCCTCGAGGTGGTTGTGGCGCACGGTGGCGCCGGGCACCCGTGCAGCGAAGCGCGCCAGCAGCTGGTCGGCGAGGTAGACCGAGCGATGGCGGCCGCCGGTGCAGCCCACCGCCACGGTAAGATAGCCGCGGCTGCCGGCCTGGTATTCCGGCAGGCGCCGCACGATGAATTCCTCGATGTCGTTCAGCAGCGCCTGGACGCTGGGATGGCTTCTCAGAAAGGCGATCACCGCGGGATCGCGGCCGGTGAGGGGTCGCAGCGTGGGTTCCCAGTAGGGGTTGGGCAGCGAGCGGGCGTCGAATACGAAGTCCGCATCGCAGGGCATGCCGTGTTTGAAGCCGAAGGACTCGAACGCCAGGGACAGGCCGCCGGTGTCGCCGCCGACGGTGCGGTGGATCAGCCGCCGCAGATCGTGCATGCCCAGGCGCGAGGTGTTGATGATGCGGTCGGCGGCCTGCGCGATCGGCGTCAGCAGCCGGCGTTCCAGTTCGATGGCCTCGCGCAGGTCGCGGTTGTCGGCCGCCATGGGGTGCTTGCGCCGGGTTTCGGCAAAGCGGCGCAGCAGTTCCTCATCTCCGGACTGCAGGAAGATCACCTCGCACCGGATGCCACTGCGCTTGAGTTCATCGAGCAGTTCCGGAACGGTGGCGATCTCCTGCGGTGCGTTGCGGGCGTCAAGCCCGATGGCCGTGCGTTCGTAGGCCGGATCGCCGCTGCGCACGGTGTGCGACACGAACGGCTTGAGCAGGGCCGCGGGAATGTTGTCGATGCAGTAATACCCGAGGTCCTCGAGCATGTGCAATGCGACGGACTTGCCTGAGCCGGACATGCCGCTGACGACGACGATGCGCATGGTGGCGTTTTGAGCCGGGCCTATGCCGGCACGCGGTTCTGCCTCAGGGCCTCGTTGGCGTGGTGGTCGGTGAGTTTTTCCTTGTGCTTGGTGACGAGGCGGTCGAGCTTGTCAGCGAGCGCGTCGATGGCGGCATACATGTTGAGATCCGCCGCATCCGCATGGATGTCGTTGCCGCTGACGTGCAGGGTGGCCTCGATCCGTTGCTCCAGCTTCTCGACGCTGAACACGCAGTTGACGTCTATCAGCTGGTCGAAATGGCGCATGATGCGCACCAGTTTTTTCTCCACGTAGGCCCGCATTGCGGGAGTGACCTCGACGTGATGACCCTTGACGTTCAGGCGCATGAGCCTCTCCTTTTACGATGTTACGCGTTACATCTGACTGTGACCGGCGCGCCGGCGTTCATTCGAGGGCGCGATGCCCAGCCCCTCGCGGTACTTGGCGACGGTGCGCCGCGCGACCGGGATGCCCTCCTCCGACAGCAGCTCGGCGATGCGGCCGTCGGACAGCGGGCTGGCTGCATCTTCGTCCTTGATGAGCTTCCTGATCTTGGCGCGGATGGCGGTGGAACTGGTGCCCGAGCCGTCGGCACCTTCCACCTGGCTGGAAAAGAAATAGCGCAACTCGAACACCCCGCGCGGGGTGTGCATGTATTTCCCCGAGGTGACGCGCGAGATGGTCGACTCGTGCATGCTCACGGCTTCGGCGATGTCCTTGAGGATCATCGGGCGCATGGCCTCCGGCCCTTGCTCGAGGAACGCCGTCTGGCGCTCCACGATCGACCTGGCGACCTTGGTGAGGGTCTCGTTGCGGATTTCGAGGCTCTTGAGCAGCCAGCGCGCCTCCTGGAGCTGGGCGCGCATGCTGGCGTGGCTGGTGCCACGGCCAATGACGCTGGCATATCCTTGATTGAGCCGCACACGAGGCAGTGTGGCCGCATTGATCTCCACCGTCCAGCCGCCTGCGTCGGTGCGCCTGACGAAGACGTCGGGCACCACGTAGTCCGGCGCGCTTCCGCTCACGGTCGCGCCCGGCCGAGGGTGGCAACTGCGCACCAGGAGCAGCGCGGCGGTGATCTCCTCGTCAGCTACGCGCAGCTCACGTCGCAATGAGGTCATTTCGCGGTTGGCCACCTTTTCGAGATGGTACCGGGCGATCTGGATGGCGGTGGCCAGGCCCAGGGTGTCCGGGGGGACATGGGCCAGCTGCAACTCGATGCATTCGCCGACGGTGCGGGCGCCCACGCCCAGTGGGTCCAGCTGCTGTACACGCTTGAGCACGGCCTCGATCTCGTCGGGCCCGCAGAGGATCTCCGGCCGCAAGGTGTTGGCGATCTCCTCCAGCGGCTCGATCAGGTAGCCGTCGTCGCTGATGGCGTCGACGATTGCGTGGGCAATGCCCAGGGCGCGCGGTGGCAGTCGCGCGAGCTCCAGCTGTCCCAGCAGGTACTCCTGCAAGGTTTCGCCCCTGCCATCGGCGAACTCCTGCACGCGGTCGTCATCGTCACCGTTCCAGGGGGTGTCGGAGGGGCCTGCAGTGGGCTCCCAGTGATCTTCCACGGCCTCGGCGCTGTTGGCGTCGGCGTCCTGGTCCGCGGCAGCGGCGGAGGTGACGGTGGCTTCCACCGGCGGCGGCAGCTCGGGGGCCGGACCGGCATCGTCGGCCTCGTCTTCGGCCTCCAGCATGATGTTGCTTTCCAGCAGTTCCCGGATATGCGCCTGCAGTTCCAAGGCCGGCAGCTGGAGCAGCCGGATGGCTTGCTGCAACTGCGGAGTCATGGTCAGTTGCTGACCGATTCGCAGCTGCAGTGAGGGTTTCAGCATGATTTTTGCAAATTCGCCGTAAATTGCCCTAGTTTCAGGCAGTTACGACGAAACGGATACTTTATAACCGGAACGACTGCCCCAAGTACACCTCACGGACTTGGGGGTTGGCAAGAATTTCTTCCGCCGATCCGGAGGCGATCACAGTTCCCTGGTTCACGATGTAGGCACGGCTGACAATCCCGAGCGTTTCGCGCACATTGTGGTCAGTTATCAGCACGCCGATGCCGTGCTCGGCCAGCTCCCGGATGATGCGCTGGATGTCCAGCACCGAGATGGGGTCGACGCCGGCGAAAGGCTCATCCAGCAGGATGTGGCGCGGGTCCGCCGCCAGTGCGCGGGCGATCTCCACGCGCCGGCGCTCGCCGCCGGACAGGGAAAGTCCCAGGGTGTGCCGCACATGCCCGATACGCAGCTGTTCCAGCAGTTCCTCCAGCCGCTGGTTGCGCGCCTCATCGTCCAGGCCCGGGCGGGTCTCCAGGATGGCGCGGATGTTGTCTTCGACGTTGAGCTTGCGGAAGATCGACGGTTCCTGCGGCAGGTAGCCGACACCCAGCTGCGCGCGCCGGTGCATGGGTGCGAAGGTCAGGTCCTGTTCGCCCAGGGTGATGGTGCCGGCGTCCGCCGGAACCAGTCCGACGATCATGTAGAAGGCGGTGGTTTTGCCGGCGCCGTTGGGCCCCAGCAGACCCACGATCTCGCCGGGGTCCACCTGCACCGACAGTCCGCGTACGACCTGCCGCGACCGGTAGCTCTTGGCGAGCCCGGTGGCCTTGAGGGTTGCGGTGGTGGTCACTTCTTTTCCCTGGCTTCCTTGCTGGCGCGCGGCGATACGGTGCTGTGGCCGCGTCCGCCATCAGCCTGCAGCGATTTCTCGCGCACGTTGTAGGTGATGAGCGGGTAGCTGATCTCGCTGTGGCCGTCGGACAGCCAGGCGTCGCCGCTCAATTTCACGATCCCGCCGGGAACGTCATAGTCGATGTTGCTGGCATGGCCGCGGGCCTGACCCCCGCCCTGGATGCCGGCCTGTTCAAACTGCGCAGGCTGGCCGATGACGACCACATGCGCCACGGCGCTGTGGTTGAACTGCACGGTGGCCCGGTCGGAGTGCAGTTCGCCTTCGCCTTCGGCATGCACGTGGACCTTGCCGGTGAACACCCACAGGCTGTCCTGCGCGTCGAGTCCGCTGGCCTCAGCCTGGTCGGCGGCGACGCTGACGTCGCCCTGGACGATCTTGACGTTGCCGCGCAGGATCACGTGGTGGTTCTGGTAGTCCACGGATACGGCGTCCGCGGACCAGTTGACGGGAGCCTCGAGGGAGTTCCCCTTGAAGGTGCCGCTGGCTGCCAGGGCCGCGGCCGGGACACAGCCCGCGAGTACCGCCAGCAGCAGCGCACGCATGGTGCGGTCAGCCCGGCAAAAACCACGTTCTGCGGCGGGCGTGCCAAAGGGGCCGCAGGCCGCTTTTTGCCAGGGATCAGCGTTTGAACTGGCCATGAACGTCCGCTTCCAGCCTGACGTGGTGTTCCTTGAGGCTGGCGCTCAACCCGCGCGCGTGCACGATGTTGCCGTTCCAGTCCAGGGCCACGGGGGCCGCAGTGTGGATGACATCCGCACGCGTGTCGATGTCGAGCGTGTCGGTGATGAAATGCGCGGGCTGGGAGACGCCGGCGAAGCTGCCCCTGACATCCACGTTGCCCTTGAGATCGATGCGGGAAGAGTCGGGACGGGCCCGTCCCTGGTCGGCCGTGGCGTTCCAGACGCCGCCATAGGCA
>DAIDKA010000204.1 GCA_027451085.1 Gammaproteobacteria bacterium | reverse complement strand
AGAAGCGCCTGTCCGAGGCCCTGGCCGCGGAGCAGAGGGAAACCCAGCTGGTCCGCAACAAGGTGACGGAGGAAGAGATCGCCGAGGTGGTCTCCAAGTGGACCGGCATCCCCGTGGCCAAGATGCTCGAAGGGGAGAAGGACAAGCTGCTGCGCATGGAGTCCGAGCTGGCCGCCAGGGTCGTTGGCCAGGATGAAGCGGTGCGCATCGTCTCCGACGCCATCCGCCGTTCACGCGCCGGCCTGTCCGACCCGCGCCGGCCCAATGGCTCATTCCTGTTCCTCGGCCCCACCGGCGTGGGCAAGACCGAGCTGTGCAAGACGTTGGCGGATTTCCTGTTCGACACCGAGGAGGCCATGGTTCGCATCGACATGTCGGAGTTCATGGAGAAGCACTCCGTGGCCCGGCTGATCGGCGCGCCGCCGGGCTATGTGGGCTACGAAGAAGGTGGCTACCTGACGGAGGCGGTGCGCCGCCGTCCCTATGCGGTCATCCTCCTGGATGAGATCGAGAAGGCCCACCCGGATGTGTTCAACATCCTGCTGCAGGTGCTGGATGACGGCCGCCTGACCGATGGCCAGGGCCGCACCGTCGATTTCCGCAACACCGTGATCATCATGACCAGCAACCTGGGATCGCAGGCGATCCAGGAGTACGCCGGCGAGAAGAACTACTCGCGCATGCGGTCCGCGGTGATGGAGGTGGTGCAGCAGTCGTTCCGGCCGGAGTTCATCAACCGCATCGACGACATCGTGGTGTTCCATCCGCTCGGTACGGCGCAGATCCGGCGCATCGTGGACATCCAGCTGGGCTCGCTGCGGGCCCGGCTGCAGGAGCGCGACCTGGACATCCGGCTGGATGATGCCGCGCGCGACCTGCTGGGCGAAGCCGGGTTCGACCCCGTGTACGGCGCCCGGCCGTTGAAGCGTGCCATCCAGCAGCAGGTGGAAAACCCCCTGGCGCAGCGCATCCTGAAGGGCGAGTTCCTCCCCGGGGACGTGGTCCAGGTCGGGGTGTCGGACGGTCGGCTGTCGTTCGGGAAGGTATACTGAGTCACCAGGTCCATTGTTGAGTTTTGGCCATGCCGTTCTACGAATACGAGTGCTCCAACTGCAAGTTCTACGTCGAGGCGATGCAGAAGATCAGCGACGAGCCGCTGAAGCAGTGCCCCTCCTGCGGCCAGCCGGCGCTGGTGCGACTGATCTCCGCCCCCGTGTTCCGTCTCAAGGGCGGCGGCTGGTACGAGACCGACTTCAAGGGTGACAAGGAGTCCAAGCGCAACCTCTCGGGCAGTGACAGCGACACCAGCGAGGGTGACAGCAAGGCTTCGAAGGAGCGGCTGACCAAGACCAAGCCGGCACAGCGCAAGGGGGACAAGACCAGCGCTGCAAAACCGGCGGAGCAGCCCGTGGCGACCAAGGCGAACCGGCAGGTCGTCAAGGCGAAGAAGCAGCTGGTCAAGGCGAAAAAGCCTGCGCCGAAGCCGAAGCAGTCTGCTCCAAAGGCCAAGGCCAAGGCCAAGCCTGCCAGCAGAAAGTCCCCCGCGCGCAAGGCGGGCGGTGCCGCCAAGGGCAAGGGCGGGGCCGCTGGCAAGTTGGTCAAATCTCCCGCGCCGCGTGCAGCTACCCGAGGTGGCGCACGCAAGGTGCGCAAGCGTCCCGTAGCCAGCAAGGCCCGCAAGAAGTCGGCGCGCCGTGGCCGCTGAGCCGCGCTCGCCCGCCTCGTACAAGCCCGTTCCCAGGCGCGTCTGGAGCCTGCGGCGTTTCCTGGTCGCCGGCGTCATGGTGTGGCTGCCGATCATTGCCACGGTGTGGGTGGTGAGATTCTTCGTGAATCTCATGGACCTCACCCTGGTACTGCTGCCGGCGCGCTACCAGCCCCAGACATTGTTCGGTTTTTCGCTGCCCGGCCTGGGGGTGGTGTTCGCCTTCCTGGTGGTGCTGCTGACGGGCCTGGCGGTCACCAACCTGATCGGCCGCCAGTTGATGTCCTGGTGGGAGGATCTCCTGCACCGCATCCCGCTGGTCAGTTCCGTGTATGACAGCGTCAAGAGCTTCACCGAGAGCGTCCTGTCCTCCAGCAACAGCTTCCGCCAGGTGGTGGCGCTGGAATACCCGCGTCCCGGGGTGTGGGGTCTGGGCTTCCTGACCGCGACCGAGGTGGTCGAGGTCAGCGCCCGGGTGGGCCGGCCGGTGGTGTGCGTCTACGTGCCTACTGCGGTGAATCCCACTTCCGGGTTCATCGTCATGGTGCCCAGGGAGGAAATCATCCCGCTGGACATGCACATCGATGAGGCCATGAAAATGATCGTCACCGGCGGGGTGGTCCAGCCGCCGTTGCCGGGTTCGACCACTCCGTAGAATTTGCGGGGTTCCCGGGTGTCCCGTAACATCCCGCGCCCTATGCGTACGCACTATTGTGGCAATGTCAGCGACCAGCTGATCTCCCGGGAAGTCCAGGTCGCTGGCTGGGTTCACCGCCGCCGTGACCACGGTGGAGTCATTTTCGTCGATCTTCGCGACCGCGAGGGGCTGTTGCAGGTGGTGTTCGACCCTGACCGGGCCGACCTGTTCAAGGACGCCGAGCGCCTGCGCAACGAGTTCGTGATCAGCGTGAAGGGCGTGGTCCGGGCCCGCCCGGCCGGTACAGTGAATGCCAACCTGGCCTCAGGCAGGGTGGAACTGCTGGCAAAGGAGCTGGTGCTGCTGAACCGCTCCGAGCCGCTGCCGTTCCAGCTGGACGAGCAGGTGGGCGAGGAAGTGCGCCTGAAGTACCGCTACCTGGACCTGCGGCGCGAAGTCATGACCAGGCGCCTGCGCCAGCGGCACCAGATCACCCGCGCCATGCGCACTTATCTGGACGATAACGGCTTCGTCGACATGGAAACCCCCATGCTCGGCAAGTCTACACCGGAGGGTGCCCGCGACTACCTCGTGCCCAGCCGCACCCACGCCGGGAAGTTCTTTGCCCTGCCGCAGTCGCCGCAGATCTTCAAGCAGCTGCTGATGATCTCGGGTTTCGATCGCTACTACCAGATCGCCCGCTGCTTCCGCGACGAGGACCTGCGCGCGGATCGCCAGCCTGAGTTCACCCAG
>DAIDKA010000203.1 GCA_027451085.1 Gammaproteobacteria bacterium | reverse complement strand
AGAGACAGAACGGCGTGCGGCCGGCGCCGTCGGCCGTCACGGCGTCGCGGCCAGTCCCCGGTACTTCTTCATCGCCTCGACCGTGGGTGCAGCCCCGAGCCAGGCCTCGTACAGTGTTTCGAGGTCCTCGGTGTTGCCGCGGGAGAGGATCATCCGGCGGAAGCGCTCGCCATTGGCGCGCGTGAGGCCGCCATGGGTGTTGAACCATGCCCAGGCGTTGTCCGCGAGCATCTGCGTCCACAGGTAGGCGTAGTAGCCGGCGGAGTAGTCATCGCCGGCGCCGCCGGTCCAGATGTGGCGGAAGTACGTGGAACGGTAGCGCGGCGGCACCTGTTCCAGCGCCAGGCCGGTCTTCTCCAGGGCCTGCTTCTCGAAGGCATCGACGTCCTTGACCCGGGTTCCCGGCGCAAGGATGTGCCACTGCATGTCGAGCATGGCGGCGGCCACCAGCTCCGTCATGTCGTAGCCCTTGTTGAAGGTGCGGGCCTTGAGGATCTTCTGCGCCAGCTCCTGCGGCATGGGGGCGCCGGTCTTCCAGTTGCGGGCATAGTGCTCCAGCACCTTGGGGTACAGTGCCCAGTACTCGTTGAACTGCGAGGGGAACTCCACGAAGTCCCGCTCCGGCGTGGTGCCGGACAGCGTCGGGTAGCGGGTGTCGACGCCGAACAGCTCGTGCAGCGCATGCCCGAACTCATGGAACATGGTGGTCACATCATCCAGTGACAACAGCGCCGGCTGCCCCGCGGCAGGACTGGAGAAGTTGGCCACGTTGTAGACCACCGCCAGGTCCCCGGTGAGTTTCGAAGTGTGCACGAAAGCGTCCATCCAGGCACCGCCGTTCTTGTTGTCGCGCGCGAAGTAGTCGAAGTAGACAAGCCCGAGCGGCCTGGCATCGGCGTCGAACACTTCAAACACGCGCACATCCTGCTGGTACACGGGGATGTCGTGACGCTGCTTGAAGGTGAGGCCGTACAGCTGGTTGGCCGCGTAGAACACACCGTCCCGCAACACGCGGTCGAGCTCGAAATACTGATCCACCTGGGTCTCATCCAGGTCGTACCTGGCCTTGCGCACCTGCTCGGCATAAAGTTCCCAGTCCCAGGGCTGAAGCCTGAAGCCGCCATGCTGTGCATCGATCACGGCCTGGATGTCCTTCGCTTCCGCGCGGGCGCGGGCGGTCGCCAGCGGCGCCAGCTCGGCGATGAACTTCATGACACGCTGCGGCGTCCGCGCCATCTGGTCATCCAGTCTCCAGGCTGCGTAAGTGGGATAACCCAGCAGGTGCGCAAACTCGGCGCGCAGTTCGGCCAGCCTGATCACCGTGGCGCGCGTGTCGTTCGCATCGCCGCGCTCGGCGCGGTCCAGCGAATTGCGCATGATGACCTGCCGGGTCTGGCGGTTGACCAGGGACTGCAGCACCGGCTGCTGCGTGGTGTTCTGCTGTGGTATCAGCCAGCCCGCAAGCTTGTGCGCCTGCGCCGCCTGGCGGGCCGCGTCAAGGTCTGCATCCGACAGACCGGCCAGCGCCGCTTTGTCGGTGGCATGGAAGGCGCCAGCGGTGGTGGCGTCGCGCAGCTTGCGGTCGAAGTCATCGGACAGCCTCGACAGCTGCGCATCGATCTGTTTCAGCTTCTGCTTGTCGGAGTCGGACAGGCGTGCTCCGGCATGTACGAACTCCCGGTAGTCGACCTCCACCAGCCGCAGGGATTCCGGATCGAGCTGCAGGGTCTTGCGCTGCCGGTACACCGCCTCCACCCGGTGAAACAGCTTCGTATTCAGGTAGATGGCATCCTGCTGGGCCGCAAGCTCCGGCGCCAGGGCGGTCTTGGCCGCTTCCAGTACCGGGGAGCTGTTGGCGCTGTCGACGCCGAAGGCACGCTCCGCGCGGTCCAGCAGTGCACCGCTTTTTTCCAGCGCCACGATGGTGTTATCGAAGGTGGGCGGCGCCGGGTCATCGGCGATGGCGTCGATCTCCTGGAGCTGCTGCGCCATGCCGGCCTCGATGGCGGGCTGGTAGTCCTGGTCATGGATGCGATCGAACTGCGGCGCGTGGAACGGCAGGGTGCTGGGCGCATAGAACGGATTGCCGGGGCCGAAGCCTGCGGCAAAGCTCACGGAAACGCCGCTCAGGAGCAACGGGACGGCGGCGAAAACGGGGGCGAATATCAGGGTTTTCATGGAGGAACTATACTCGGGAACGAGCTCGCGGGCGCTGTGTCAAACCAGTGACCGTGATCCTATAGTGCCGGACTGCGGGACACGCCCAAGGAAGACCCTCTCGATGCACGAGCAACTTGCGATCCATACCGCCGACGGCAGCGGCCCGCTCCATGTACTGACACCTGCGGGCCAGCGCTCCCGGCCGGCGGTGATCATCTGCATGGATGCGCCGGGCATGCGTCCCGCGTTGATCGCAGTCGCTGCAACGCAACCTGGGATAGCCGCATGGTGATCTTCACGACCGGCGGCACGATCGACAAGGTGTACTTCGACGCCAAGGGCGGCTATGAAGTCGGCGCGCCGATGGTGCGGGAGATCCTGGGTCAGGCGCGCGTGCTGGAGCCTGTGCCCGTGATCGAGGTGCTGCGCAAAGACAGCCTGGAACTCACCGAGGCCGACCGCATGACCCTGCGCTGCGCCGTGGCCGCCACGGACGACCCGCAGGTCGTGATCACCCACGGCACCGACACCATGGTGGAAACCGCC
>DAIDKA010000202.1 GCA_027451085.1 Gammaproteobacteria bacterium | reverse complement strand
GCCGCCGAATACAGGTAGGAGCAGCTGCCGGGGTTGGCGGCGAGGCTCAGATGCGGATTGCCTGCGCACTGTGGATACTGGCCCACCTGGAAGGTGTTGCCGGTGAGGGTCTGGCCGGTCGGGTTGGTGGATGTCACGTTCTGGGGGTTGTTGTAGTAATCCCAGTAGCTGCCGGGCCAGGTGCCGATGCTGCCGTTGGTATTGTCCAGACCACGCGCCGGATCGTAGCCCGTGGCGGCAAAAGAGCGCTGGCCCGCCACCAGTTCGTTGGTCACGTTGTAGGACCCGGTGATCATGAAGTTGTAGCCGTCGGAGGCCAGGTTGCCCTTGCCGAAGGTGAAGTCGCCGTTGTCACCACCGCCACCGTTGTGCTGCGGGTGATCGAGGTTGACGCTGATCTCACCCTGATCGTAGTTCTTCTTGGTGACGATGTTGATGACGCCCGCGATGGCGTCAGAGCCATACAGCGAGGAGGCGCCTTCGCGCAGCACCTCGACATGGTCGATGGCCGAAATGGGGATGGTGTTGAGGTCGGTGCCGGCGCCGATGAAGACGTTATCCGCCAGGCGCTGCCCGTCGAGCAGCACCAGAGTGCGTGCCGGGCCAAGGCCGCGCAGGCTGGCGTAGGAGCCGCCGCCCGTCCAGGTCGAGACCGCCGCCGCGGTGTTGTAGGCATTCTGGCCGGCGTTGGCCTGGTTGGCCGCGATCTGGCTCATCAGCTGTTCAGTGGTGGTGATGCCCTGGGCCTTGATATCGGCGGCCTTGAGGATGGTCACGGCTTCGGCGGTTTCAGCATCGGCCCGCTTGATCATCGTGCCCGTGACGACGACTTCCTGCAGCTGCGAGTCATCGGCGGGGGCCGCCGGCGCCTCCTGGGCATGGACGGCTGCGGAACTTCCCGCCGCGAGGGCGGTCACAACAGCCAGGTGGATGGCGCGGTGCACCAGGAGGTTCCTGTTGCCGCGTTTATGAATCGAATCAGCCGTTATTTGAATCAAGCGTGTGTTCACTATAGGACTCCCGTGCGCCCGCGGCCTGACCAGCCTCACAGGTTGGCTGAGGCGCAACACCTGTAATTGACTAGGTTACGTTTAAGAAGTCACCGGGAGAACTGCTGCTCCATGCCGTGATAAACGTGGAGTTAAAGTGCACGCCGGCGGCTTCAATATGGAGCCAGCATAAACTGTGACAGCGTTGTTACACAACTTTACGTTGTTAAAAAACAACATTTGGTGCAGGTATTGGAAAACTGCTCCGGAACGGGACAGCCCCTTGACGAAAGACCGCGGAAAGCCCTACGCGCGGCTGCGCACCCGGTCAGGACAGCGGTTTCCAGCTGGCGTGATCGCCGACCTTCAAATGCAGCTTGTCCGAAATTCCTCCCTGCAGTTCGATGACGGCCTTCACCGGGATGGCGGAGCGGATGATGGTTTCATCGTGGGGGATGGCGTGCGAAATCTGTGCGATCCGGCCGTCGGCGCTGATGAACAGCATGTCCAGCGGAATGAAGGTGTTCTTCATCCACATGGTCCAGACCTTGGGTTGCTGGTCCTGGAACACCATGCCGCGGTCCGCTGGCAGTTCGCGCACGAACATCAGGCCCTGTTCATCACGCGAAGGGGTGTCAGCCACCCAGAGCGTGAACTCGTGGCTGGCGCCGCCGCCCCTGATGGTGAGCTGGGCCTTGGGGAAGGCGGAGAGATCCTCCAGCGGCGCCTGCTGGGCACGGACCGGAATGGCAACGAACAGCGCGGCGGCCAGCAGCACGCCCATGAATGAAGAGATGCGGTTCACGATCGGACTCCTCGACATGTTTTTAAGAGTGCGCGCCCCGCGCGGATCAGTGTCCGCCCGCGAAGGTGACCACGCCTGAAAAATCGAACCGGCTGACGACGATGCTCCCGGACCTGCCCGGCGCCGGATTCAAGGCATTGATGGGGTCGGTGCAGAAGCCGCGCGCCGTGAGCCGCCAGGTGTGAGTGTGCCCTGCCGCGGTTTCGCGCATCTGTCGCAGATCGTCCAGAGTGCACTTGCCCTCACCGCGGGTGGCGAAGATGCGGCCCCCGTCCTCCAGCAATGTGAGGTTGACGGGAAGTTCCCTGCCCGGGATGCCTTCACGCACGCCGCTGACCCCGAAGATGAGGCGCAGGCGGCCTGGACCCGGCGGGCCGGCGAAGCTCAGCCGCACACCACTGCCGTCGGGCCGGGATTCACCGTCGCAGGCGAGCTTGCGGCGCAAGTCGAGGTCCCGCACCAGCGCGCCGCGGATGCGCGCCTTGAGGTAGCCCCGCCCCCCCAGGCAATCCACGGCGGCCTTTTCCTGCACGGCCAGCGGCAGGCCGGGCGGCGCCGAACCGCTGGCTGCGGTCCGGGCGGGCGCGGCAACGGCCGGGAACCGCGCCATCAGGGTGGCCACCAGGACGGCAGCGGTGGCGGAGGTGACCCGGCTCAACAGCATCATCTGCCCAGTTTAACGCGTGTGCTGTACGAGCGTCGCGCTATGGACATCCGCGACCTGAACCCCGAAGCTAACTACCAGTCCCGCGATCTACCAGCCCCGCGATGGCCCATTGACTGAACAAGAGCGGTAAAATGCAGCAGCGACAGCCCGCGCGCACCTCCTACGGCCGGCATGTGAGCCGGCTGACCAGCGGCACCCTCGCGATCATTATGGCCGGCGGCCGGGGCGAACGGCTGAAGGACCTGACCACCCAGCGCTGCAAGCCGGCGACGCCCTTCGGCGGCAAGTTCCGCATCATCGACTTCGTGCTTTCCAACTGCGTCAACTCGGGCATCCGTCAGATCTCCATCCTGACGCAGTACAAGCAGCAGCAGCTGATCCAGCACGTGCAGCGGGGCTGGAGCTACCTGCGGGGCGAGTTCGGTGAGTTCATCGAGGTCATCCCTGCGCAGCAGCAAAAAGGCGAAATGTGGTACCGCGGCACCGCCGATGCGTTGTACCAGAACCTTGACATAATCAAGGCACATGATCCGAAGCATGTGCTGGTGCTGGCGGGCGACCACATCTACAAGATGGACTACGGCCCGATGATCGCCTATCACGTCGAGAAGGGCGCGGACATCACCGTGGGCGTGGTGGAACTACCGGCGGACGAATCCCGCAGCTTCGGCGTGCTCACGGCCACCGAATGGAACCGGGTCACCAAGTTCACCGAAAAACCCGCCATACCGGACACCATCCCGGGACGCTCGGACGCCATCCTGGCCTCCATGGGCATTTACGTGTTCAACGCGGGCCTGCTGGAACGCCTGCTGCTGGAGAACGCCGAGGACCCGGAGTCCTCGCACGACTTCGGCAAGAACATCATCCCCAAGGCCATCGACAGCCGGCATGTGTTCGCCTACCCGTTCCAGGACGTCAAGACCCGCGCGCAAAGCTACTGGCGCGACGTGGGCACGGTGGACGCCTACTACGACGCCAACATCGAGCTGGTGCATGTGCATCCCGAACTCAACATCTACGACCGCGAGTGGCCGATCTGGACCTACCAGGAGCACCAGCCGCCCGCCAAGTTCATCCTGGACGAGGACGGTCGGCGCGGCGGGGTCACCAACTCCATGGTGGCCGGCGGCTGCATCCTCTCGGGCGCCCATGCCCACATGTCCCTGATTTTCTCCGACGTGCGCATCGACGAGCGCAGCTACGTGGAAGGCGCGGTGATCCTGCCGCACGTGGACATCGGCAAGGGCTGCACCGTCAAGCACGCCATCATCGACGAGGGCTGCCGCGTGCCGGATGGCATGAACATCGGCGTGGACCCGGCGCTCGATGCCGAGCGCTTCCATGTGACCAAAAAAGGTGTGGTGCTGGTGACACAGGACATGCTGCGGCGCCTCAAGGCTCCGGGTCCGTGACCGGCTCCAACCGCGTGATGGGCCGGCGTCGCGCCGGAGTCCTGCTGCATCTGGGCAGCCTCGAAGGCGGGCTGGGCGCCTCCGGCCGATCATTCATCGACTGGCTGGCGCAAGCCGGCTTCACGGTCTGGCAGATGCTGCCGGCCGGCCCCACCGGCATGGACGGTTCGCCGTACTTCGTGCGCTCGGATGCCGCCGGCAACCCGGACTTCATCGACCCTGCGGAACCTGCACCCGTCGGCGGCCCGGAATACCACGCATTCTGCGCAGCCAACGCGGACTGGCTGCCGGACCATGCCTGCTTCGAGATCCTGTCCGCAGTGCACCGGGGGGCGCCCTGGTGGCAGTGGGCACCGGAATACCGCGACCGCGATCCGGCGACGCTGGCCGGCGTGCGCGACCTGCACGCGCTGGACATCAAGGCGGTGTGCGAACAGCAGTTCCAGTTCGCCTGGCAGTGGCAGCGCCTGCTGGAATACGCGCATTCGCGCGGAGTCTGCCTGTTCGGCGACCTGCCGTTCTATGTGGCGCCGGACTCGGCGGAGGTCTGGTCGGAGCGCGCGCAGTTCCAGCTGGACGCCACCGGGCATGCGCTGGCCGTGGCTGGGGTGCCGCCGGATTACTTCTCTGAACTCGGGCAGCTATGGGGCAACACGCTGTACGACTGGGACGCCATGCGCCAGGACAACTTCCGGTTCTGGCGGGCGCGCCTGCGCTGGCAGCTGGCGCGGGTGGACCTGCTGCGCCTCGACCACTTCCGAGCCATGGCGGCGCACTGGGCGGTGCCCGCAGGCTCCCCCGATGCCCGCGCCGGCCGCTGGGCCCCGACGCCGGGGCGGGAACTGCTGACACAACTTGCCTCGCAGTTCGGCGAGCTGCCGCTGGTGGCCGAGGACCTCGGGGTCATCACC
>DAIDKA010000201.1 GCA_027451085.1 Gammaproteobacteria bacterium | reverse complement strand
ACATTCTCCAGCAGGATGCGCGCCCCCAGGAAATCCTGGACCTGGGTCACGCGCCGCGCCACGTGCTGCACCGCCTGCTCCGTATACGGCAGGGGCATCAGGTCGTGCAGGTTGACGCCGTCCACGCCGGTCCAGCACAGGTGATCGGAAATCCAGGCCGGTCTGAGGTACTGCGCCAGCTTGCGCACCCGCCCCAGGTGGTGGAAGTCGAGCGGCGCGGTGCTGCCGATCGACAACGAGACCCCGTGCATGACCATGGGATAGCGTTCGAGCAGGCGCCCCAGCCACCAGCGAGGTCTGCCACCGGGGGCCAGGTGGTTTTCCGTCAGGATCTCCAGCCAGTCCACCGGCCGGGACTGCCCGAGCAGCGCCTCGTAGTGAGAGGGGCGCAGTCCCAGACCAAAGCCGTCAACGTCTGTCAGCGCCATGGACACGACCATCCCGGGACCGGTGCCTGCCGCGGGACCTGCGGCAGTTGCACGACCGGACGGCCTCTTCAGCCGGCGGGCTGCGGCGTCATGGCGTTCTTGCCCTTACCCTGGGCCGCCTTGGCCTGTGCTGCATCGCACTGTGCCTTGGTGAGGTTCAGGTAACCCTGCCCCTTGCAGGCATTGAGGCCCTTGCAGGCGCTCCTGACCCCCTCGCAGGCCGACTGGCCCTTGCAGGCGTTGACGCCCACGCACTTGATCTTCGCCTCGTCGGCCTGCGCCGGCGCCGTGCTCAGGGCGCTGAATACCAGCGCCGCCGCCGTCGCAATGGCTGCTCCGGACCGTGTGGATCGCTTCATAAGATCTCCCTGGGCGGGTTTGCTGCGGCCATCATAATTGATCTCGTGCTGGTGAGCGTGGCCCTGGACCTGCTGGGCGGCTGGCGCGAGGATACCGGCCGCCTGCACGCGGTCGCGCTGGCGGTCTATGGCGCGCTCATGTGGAAACTCAAGGGCACCATCGTTGTGCGCAAGTCTCGCGGCATACCCTCAGCATGATGCCGCAGTGTCAACTGCAACCGCATCGAGGCGGTGGTTGCCTGCCTGGCCTCGCCTGGCGATTGCCAATGTCAGCGGTCCCGCGCCGCCTGCACGGGAGGCAGCGGCTCCAGCACTTCCAGCCTGAAGGTCACGTCACCTACGGTTTCGGTATACGGGACGCAGACCGACGTGTAGTTCAGATTACGGCTGCTCACCAGTGGCAGAATCTGCCTTTTCACCTGCTCCAGCAGCTCGCAGTTGTCAGTGAGGTCGAAGGTGTAGTCCATGCTGCGGATCAGATCAACGCTGTGCCACTGGGCCGGCAGCGGCATCGCGTCGGCAGTTCCGGCATCGTGCTGCGGCAACGCAGGCGCCAGCACATCCGAGGGCTTGATCTCGCTGACCGGCACCAGCACCGAGAAGGTGCCATCCACCCGCGGCAGGGGCGACGGGCCGATGAGGCGGACACAACCCACCTCACGCAGGTCCAGGTCCTGCTTGCGTGCTCCCAGGTACAGCAGGATGTCGTGCAGGTTGTCCCTCAGACCATCGCAGCTGTAGTGGGAGGTGAACCCCAGGAAGGTCAGGCTGAACTTGCGGCTGACCCAGCGGGCAGGCAGCGGTGGCGCGGCCGATACTTCGGCCGGGGTCTGCGTCGCCTGTGCCGCCTGTGCCGCCTGTGCCGCCTGTGCTGCCTGTGCTGCCTGTGCTGCCTGAACGCCTGCCGCCACACACAGCAGGACCGGAATCAGATGACGGGTGTGCAATGACATGGCCATACGAATCTCCCGCCTGGTTAGCGCAAGAACCGCCGATCGGCTGACAGACAATAGCCCAATTGCCGGCATGGCTTGAGCCTTCTTTCCCAACGGGAAAAAGTTCCGATCCATAACATCCCGACCGCCCGTTGATTGCGAGAATTAACTTGACCTCCGTGCCGGGCTGACATTAGCTGACCGTTCAGTGACACCATAGACGCTGCGGTTGAACATACGAGGGGGGAGCATGAACGTTGCCCAGGTCACCGCCGAGATCCTCAAGCGCGAAGGCACCGACAATCTCTTTGCGTATCCGCTGAACCCGCTGACGGAGTCCGCCGCCGCGGCCGGCATCCGGCCCATCATCGTGCGCCAGGAACGCATCGGCCTGCACATGGCAGACGCCGTCAGCCGCTTGAGTTCCGGCGAAAAAGTCGGCGTGTTCTGCCAGCAGATGGGGCCGGGCACCGAGAACTCCTTCGGCGGCGTGGCCCAGGCCTGGTCCGAGGGCGTGCCCCTGATCGTCATGCCGGGGGGCTATCCCAGGGCCACTGCCTGGGTGAAACCGGGTTTCAGCGCGCTGCTGAACTTCCAGCACGTCACCAAGTCAGCCGAGATGATCACCACGCCGGAACAGATCGTGCCGGCGCTCAGACGCGCCTACACCCAGGCACGCAACGGCCGCCCCGGTCCCTGCCTGATCGAAGTTCCCGCCGACATGTGGAACGTGGACGTGCCCGGAACGCTGGATTATGTGCCCACGCAACGCTTCCGCAGCGCACCCGACCCGGCCATGGTGGACAAAGTCGCAGCCGCGCTGATCGCGGCGCAGCGGCCCCTGATCTATGTCGGCCAGGGCGTGCACTACGCCCGCGCCTGGCCCGAACTGCGCAAGGTGGTCGAACTGCTGGAAGCGCCGGTGACCACCAGCCTGGAAGGCAAGAGCGCGTTCCCGGAGGACCACCCGCTGTCGCTGGGCTCGGGCGGCGTGTCCATGCCCCGCGCGGTGTTCCAGCACGTGCAGGATGCGGACGTGGTGTTCGGCATCGGCGCCAGTTTCACCGCCACCGGTTTCGGCATCCATTTCCCGACCCGCAACAAGGTGTTCATCCACAACACCATCGAGGTCGGGGACATCAACAAGAACATCCCCACCGAGTACCCGCTGCTGGGTGACTCGAAGCTCACGCTGGCGATGCTGTACGATGCCCTGCACGAACGCCTGAAGGGCAGGCCGCGTGGCCTTACGCCCGCCGTGGTCGCGCGCATCCGCGAGCAGAACGGGCCCTGGATGCAGCAGTGGCGTCCCTATCTCACCAGCGACGATGCGCCGCTGTCGCCGTACCGGGTGATCGCCGATCTGATGCAGGCGGCGGATGTCGCCAACACCATCATCACCCACGACGCGGGCAGCCCGCGCGACGAGCTGTCGCCGTTCTGGAAGCCGGTGACGCCGCTGTCCTACATCGGCTGGGGCAAGACCACGCAGCTGGGCTACGGCCTGGGGCTCGCGATGGGTGCCAAGATCGCCCATCCGGAGCGGCTGTGCATCAACGTCTGGGGCGACGCCGCCATCGGCATGACGGGCATGGACTTCGAGACCTGTGTCCGGGACCGGATTCCCATCCTCTCCATCCTGTTCAACAACCACGCGATGGCCATGGAGATCCGGAACATGCCGGTCTCGACCGAGCGGTATCACTCCACCGACATCTCCGGCAACTACGCCGACTGGGCCCGCGCCCTGGGCGGCTACAGCGAGCGCGTCACCCAGCCCGACCAGGTGTTGCACGCCCTGCGCAACGGCATCGAGGCCACCAGGAACGGTCAGCCGGCGCTGCTGGAGTTCATCACCACCAAGACCAAGGTGTATTCCACCTTCCAGGCCGGGTACCAGAGCAAGGCCACTTGAACATGTCTGAAAAATTCATCATCCAGCCGCATTTCCGGCTGCAGGAGTGGGTAGCCGAAGAAAAAGGCTACTTCGCGGACGAGGGCCTGGACTACGAGTTCCGGGAGGAAGTCCAAAGCACCGACGGCAAGGTTCATGACCAGGGCAAGAAGGTCGGGGCCTACCAGTCGTTCGAGGCCGGCCGCAAATCCGACGTCAGCTGCGCCTGCCACTGGACCGTGAACATCGCCGCCGCCAGCGGCCACGGCAAGCTCTACACGGGCGCATAGTCGGTATCCCCGGCTGCCATTTTCGTGCCGCCTGACTCCCCGGTGCGCGACCCCTCGGACCTTGCCGGCGTGCCCATTTCGGTGGGCTACCAGTCCGGCAGCCATTACTCGACCATCCAGGCCCTGGAGCAGTACCTGCCGCGGGAGCAGATCAACCTGTCGTTCAACGACGGCATGCTGTTCAAGCGCATGGAACTGTTGCTGGAGCACAAGCTGCCAGCGGTCTCACTGTTCAGCGGCCCGTACTACTTTGCCGAGCAGCTCGGCTTCCGCAAGATCATCGACACCACGTTCATGATCTCGACGATGATCACAGGATCACCCGATCCTGCTGACATCGAGAAGTACATCCGCGCCCTGCGCCGCGCGCAGCGGGACATCGACCTGCGGCCGGACCTCTACACGCATTACTACAGGCGCGAGTTCCCGGTGCGTTACCACGACCGCATGGACACGCGCCGCTGGGGACCCGGGGAACGGCTGGTGTTCGAGCCCTACACCCAGGAAGCCTTCGATCGCTCCCGCGACTGGGTGGCCGAGCGCGAGATCTTCGCCCCGGCGACCCTCGCCAGCGCGGTGTACGACCAGGCCGTAGTCCGGCCGGACTGAAGGAAGGAAGAAGGCGGGCCCGCAGCGGCCCGACAACGCCTGCGGACCGTTTCCAGCGGGAACGAGGGCACAGCTCCGGGTTGCGGTTGCCAATGCCATAATGGCTGGATGAACCAGCCACGCAATACCACCGCGCGGGTGCTGATCGCCAGCCTCGCCGGCACCACCATCGAGTTCTTCGACTTCTACATCTACGCCACCGCCGCGGTGCTGGTGTTCCCGAAGCTGTTCTTCCCTGCGACCGATCCGGCGTCCGCGAAGCTCCAGTCGCTGGCAACCTTCGCCCTGGCGTTCTTCGCCAGGCCCATCGGCTCGGTCGTATTCGGACACTTCGGCGACCGCATCGGCCGCAAGGCCACCCTGGTGGCGGCGCTGTTGACCATGGGCATTTCCACGGTGGGCATCGGCCTGCTGCCACCGTATGCGGTCATCGGTCTGTGGGCACCGGCGCTGCTCGCGCTGCTGCGCTTCGGGCAGGGATTCGGCCTCGGCGGGGAATGGGGCGGTGCTGTCCTGTTGGCAACCGAAAACGCCCCACCCGGCCGCCGCGCGCTGTACGGCATGTTCCCCCAGCTCGGGGCACCGCTCGGCTTCCTGTTCTCCAGCGCCATTTTCATCGCGCTGGACCGCCTGTTGAATGAACGACAGCTGTTCACCTGGGGCTGGCGCCTGCCCTTCATCGCCAGCAGCCTGCTGGTCATCGTCGGCCTGTACGTGCGGCTTTCACTCGCCGAGACAGCGGACTTCACCCGCACCCTGCGCGAAAACCACCGCGTCGACATGCCGGTGCTGGCGGTGTGCAGGCAGCATGCCAGGGCGCTGCTGCTGGGCACGCTGGCCACCGTCAACACCTTTGTGGTGTTCTATCTCATGACGACGTTCGCGCTCAGCTGGGCCACTTCCGCTCTGGGCTACACCCGCACGCAGTTCCTCATCATCCAGATGGTGGGCGTGCTGTTCTTCGGGCTCACCATACCGGTGTCTGCACTGCTGGCCGAGAAGCGCAGCAGCTTTTTCATGCTGGCGCTGGCCACGGTGGGCATCGGAGTGTTCGGACTGTTCATGGCGCCGCTGCTCGGCGGCAACCACGCCGGCGCACTGCTCTTCATGTGCCTGGGGATGGCGTTGACGGGACTGACCTATGGCCCGTTGGGCACCGCCCTGGCGCAGCTTTTCCCCACCCCCGTGCGCTACACTGGTGCCTCCATGTCATTCAACCTTGCAGGCATCCTGGGTGCATCAC
>DAIDKA010000200.1 GCA_027451085.1 Gammaproteobacteria bacterium | reverse complement strand
ACTGCTGCGTGCAGATCCGGCAGTCAGCATCAAATTCCTCTCAAAGCCAATCTGCGTGTTTGGGCTCGACGGTCTTTCGGGCAAGGCTGTTGATGTCGCCTTCCGCAAGCTGAGACCGGCACTGGCACGCAGGACACTCAGTTGGCCCTTTTTCCCGTCATTTCTAGTGCTTTTGATGTTGGAGCCGCTGGTCAAGCGGCTAATTAAATTGAGATAACTGGGTAAATCCTGCGAGTGCACCGCAGTGTTTCGGGTATACGCGGTGCTTAAGAGCTACTCGATCCCCAGCTTCTTGATCCGGTACCGCAGCGCCCGGAACGTCATGCCCAGGAGTTTCGCCGCCGCGGTCTTGTTGTAACGGGTCTGCTGCAGCGCCTTGACGATCGCCTGGCGCTCGATGTCATCGAGCTGATCGCCCAGCGCGTGCTGGCCTTTGCCGGCAAGGATGTCTGAGGTCGGTGGGGCGGTAAAGACCCCGCTGGTCGGTGCCGTGGCAGTCGCTGCCGTCGCAGCACCGGCGGGTGGGGTAACCGGTCGCAGGGTGATGTGTTCCGGCGTGATCTGTCCGCCGGTGCGGAGGGTCAGGGCGCGTTCGAGGATGTTCTCCAGCTCGCGCACATTGCCTGGGTAGGTGTACGTGGTCAGGGCCTGCAGGGCTGCGTCGCTCAGGGTGGGGATGTCCAGCTCCATCTTGTGGCACAGGCGCCGGGTGATGGCGGTCACGAGTTCCGGGATATCCCCGGGACGTTCACGCAGGGCAGGCACGCGCAGCTCGATGACATTGATGCGGTAGAACAGGTCCTCGCGGAACCTTCCGCTGGCGACGAGTTCCGAAAGGTTTTTGTGGGTGGCGGACAGGATCCGCACGTCCACGCGCTCTTCGCGGGATTCCCCGACGGGCCGGATGGTCTTTTCCTGCACCACGCGCAGCAGCTTCACCTGCATGTGCAGCGGCAGGTCGGCGACCTCGTCCAGGAACAGCGTGCCGCCTTCAGCGCTTTGTACCAGACCCTGTTTGTCCACCACCGCGCCGGTGAAAGCGCCGCGTTTGTGGCCGAACAGTTCGCTTTCCATGAGTTCGGTGGGGATGGCGCCGCAGTTGACCGGGACGAAGGGGCCGTCGGCGCGGCTGCCGCTGTCGTGGATCAGGCGCGCCACGAGTTCCTTGCCGGTGCCGGACTCGCCGGTGATGTACACCGGGGCCTGGCTGCGGGCAACGCGGGCGATCATGTCCCTCAATGTCTGCATGGTGGGCGAGGTGCCCAGGAGGCGTTGTGGGTGCCGTCCGGTGGAGTCCGCGGCGTTGCGCGTGTTGAGCTTGATGGCGCTGCCCACGAGCTTGCGCAGGGCGGACAGGTCGAGCGGCTTGGACACGAAGTCGAAGGCGCCGAGCTTCAGCGCCTTGACGGCGGTTTCCACGTTGCCGTGTGCGGTGATCATGGCCACGGGCACGGTGGGGCAGTGGGTCTGCATCCAGGCGAGCAGGTCCAGGCCGTCCCCGTCCGGCAGGCGCATGTCCGTCAGGCACAGCTCGAAGGGTTGGTTCTTGAGCAGTGCGCGGGCGCTGGCGACGTCCGCTGCGGTGCGGGTTTCCAGGTTCATGCGCCCGAGGGTCAGGCAGACCAGTTCCAGCAGATCCGGTTCGTCATCGACGATCAGGACGGACGGGCGGGTCATGCGGGGAATACGGCTGCCATGGCGGGGCTTATGGTAACCGATGACCCGAGGGTGGGTTCCAAGGTGTTGATTTTTGTGAGCTACGACCGCTGTCGGCCCAGCACGACACGCGACGCTATCGGTATGCGCCGCGCTCGTCGAGGCCGGCCTTGAAGGCGTCCTGGACGCGATACCGCACGGGGTCCAGGGGGTCGAGCAGTTTCAGTCCGGGGAAGCGGCGGAAGTCACGGTCGGTGGAACACAGCACGGCGCCGTGATCGATCGCCAGGGCCGCCAGGGCGGCGTCCGTCACCTTGAGACCGGCGGTGCCGGTTTCCAGCAGCAGTCCACCGAAGATGCCCCAGTAGCGGGGTGAGGGCTCGATGACCTCCACGTTGGAGCGCTTGAGCCAGCTGCTGACGATGCGGGTTGCCTGCTCGACGGTCAGGGGTGAACTGAAAATCCTGGGATTGGTGCCGACGCGGATGAACGCCTGCGTGACGAGCCAAGGCAAGGCTATGGGATCAGGCTCGGCGAAGGACTGGTCCAGCCAGTGGCGGCTCTCGTTGTGATGCTCAGCGTCCTTGTTGTACGCATACAGCAGGATATTGGCATCGGGCAGTCTCATCGATGCCACGGTCCTTCAACTTCTTCGAGAAGGGTGCTGATGCTGTCCAGGGACAGCCCCGGCGCGAGTTTCCCCATGCTGTGCGGTTCCACCTTGAATGGCTCGACGTTCTTCATGGCTGCGCGCCGCGCCAGTCCGGCGCGCAGCAGTTCGTTGACCACGGCCTTGAAGGGTTGGCCGGTTCTGCGGACCTCGTCCTGCAACCGCGCCGCGATGTCGTCATCCAGGGTCAGGGTGGTTCTCATATGCCTTGATGCTATATTGAAGACATCATGATGTCTATATTTGATGTCTTGATGTAGTTAGACTGCGACGGTTACCGCGGTGCGCCCGAGAACCCCATGGGTATATTCGATGAGATTCGTTGTGAAGCAGGGCTGCCGGATTCCGGGGATGGTTGTGATGAGCTGTTTCAGACCAAGTCATTCCCTTCGCCTGCCCTTCAGCGCTACGTGATCACTTGCGCGGGGAGATTGTTCGACTCCCGGGGCAATGACCTTGAGCCGGACGGCTACATCAGTTTCTACACGACGATTGCCGGTCCGCTTGGGGTTGACGGGAAGCCTGGCTGGCTGCAATACCGGGCTCACTTCAGCGGCGGGCAACCTGCCTGCCTCCGAAGCCGATGCGAGGGAGTTGGTGCCCTCGGCCATGGAGCCTATGCGGCTCGGGATGGGGTCGCGTTTTCGCCCCGAAGCTCGCCGAGCGGTTCTGCCCTGTATCCCAGCGAGTCGTAGGCGTGTTGCGACTATATATTGCGCAAAGACAGCAGATTAACCGGGCTGACCCCGGCACGGTGGCATGAGTAAATGCCGTGTGTGGCGCGGGGGTATTATTGTGGGAATGGCCGTCAAGTTCGACACTTTCCAGTATGCGCAGATCCTGCGGGAAGCCGGTGTGCCGGAGTCGCAGCTGGAGGGTCACATCAAGGCGCAGGCTTTTGCATTGCAGGATTCGCTGCCGGACGTGCTCGCGACGCGGGAGGATCTGCTGCAGCTTGACAAGCGATTATCCCTCGATTTCGAGGGTTTGAAAAACAAGCTTGACCGAGTTCTGTGGCTGAACGGGCTGGTGCTGGCGCTGGTGGCGGCCATGGCCGCCAAGCTCTTCCTGCACTGAGCCGGGGTTTCAAGTCCCAGGTAATCGCGGATGGTCTTGGGAGCAAGTGACCTGTCCTCAGGCCTATGACCACGCCGTCCAGCGCCGCGGATCGGCGAACACCAGCCTGAAAGTGCTGCCGCCGCCTGCGCGCGGCTCGTACAACAGCGCGGCGCCGGAGGTCTGGGCGAGTTCCCGGGCCAGGAACAGGCCAAGTCCTGTGCCGCTGCGGTGGCCGGTGAAAAAAGGCTCGAAGATGCGTTCGGCGTCCTCGCGCTTCACGCCGGGGCCGCGGTCGGTGACTTCGAGATAAGGGCGGCCTGAGGGCGGCAGTCTTCCCAAGCGGATTTCCACCGCGCCGGTGACGGGGTCGTCGAGGCCGTATTTGACGGCGTTGTCGCACAGGTTCCACAGCACCTGGTGCAGCTGCCCTGGATCGGCGGTGACCTCGAGGTCCGGCTCGCCTCCAGTCACGCGCAGCCGCTCGCGCGCGAACTGCATGGTCTCGCAGAACTCCGCCTGGAATTCATCCACCCACTCGCGCAGTGGGAATCGTTCCACGCGGGTGGCGTCGCGCCGGGACAGCTGCAGGACGTTGTCGATGATGCCGCTGACGCGCACGGCGTTCTTGGCGATGATGTCGGTAAGGCGGCGGTCGCTGTCGGTCAGGTGCGGCGACTCCGCCAGCAGCTGGCCGGCGTGGCTCATGGCGCCCACGGGGTTCCTGATTTCATGCGCGATGCTCGCGGACAGACGCCCCAGGGCGGCGAGCTTCATCTGCTGGGCCTTCTCGGCGATCAGGCTGGTGTCCTCCAGGAACACGATCACGGCGGCGGGCTGGCCGGTCGAGTCCTGTCCCAGGGGGGCGAAGTGCGGCCGCAGCAGGCGGGCGCCATCGGCGCTGGGAAAGGTTTCGGCAGGGGCCGAATGGGTCTGCCGGTGCTGCAGCCAGGTGGCCAGCAGCTCATGCAGCCGCAGGCAGGCGCTCGCCAGCGGCGCGCCCCGGCGGGCGTTTTCCCCGAGCAGGGCGGAGGCGGAGTCATTGATGAGCCGGATCGCGCCCCAGGGGTCCACCACCAGGATGCTCTCGCGCAAATGCTGCACGATGTAGTGCGACAGTTCCTCCAGGCTTGCGAGGTCGATCTCCTGGCGGCGCGCCAGGGCCTCGGTTTCCGACAGGCGGGTGCCGACCAGCCACGCCAGCAGGCCGACGATGAACAGCACCGCCCCCAGCATGCCGGCGGCGGTGTAGTCGCTGGCCTGGGCGCGCATTTCGGAGTAGACGGCGATCTGCTGCACCAGCACGCCCAGGCTGGCGAAGGCCGGGACCGTAAAGGCATAGCGGCCGCCTGCCAGCAGGGCCAGGGCGCCGGCCGGCAGCACCAGCAGGATTCCAAGGCCCGAGGCCACGCCGCCGGCGGCGTACAGCAGCAGCGAGACGGCCACCGTGTCCACCGCGACGGTCAACAGGGCCAGCGTCTGCGGACCGCGCCAGCGTATCCGCCGCGCCGGGATCAGGGCGATGCCGGCCGCCAGGTAGCCATAGCAGGTGAACTGAAACAGGCGCGGCAGCTGCGCCGGCAGGCTCAGATCGGGAGCCCACTGCTGCACGATGAGCATCAGTGGCGGGATCATCAGCCGGTACAGGTTGGTCAGGCCGGCAACGCGCCAGGCGAGGTCGCTGAATCCCTGGGGCGCCGGGCGGGGGGAGTTGGGCATTGGTTCCTTCAGGTTCCAGGTGCAGTGGCTCGTGGATGCGGGCGCCGCAGCGGCGCGGATTCAGTTCCGGCCATTGCCGCGGCGCAAACTTCAGGTTTTTGGCACAATAGCCGTTTCCCCGTCTTCCAAGGATGTGCGCGCAGCATGAACTTGCACGAGTATCAGGCGAAGGATGTCTTTCGCAAGTACGGCATTGCCGTGCCGGCCGGCCACGTGGCCGCCACCCCGGAAGAAGCCGTCAAGGCCGCTGAAGCCCTCGGTGGGCCCATCTGGGTGGTCAAGGCGCAGGTACACGCGGGCGGCCGCGGCAAGGCCGGCGGCGTCAAGGTCGTGAAGGACATCGCGGCGGTCAAGGCCGCCGCCGAAGCGATGCTCGGCCAGCGGCTGGTCACCCCGCAGACCGGCCACGACGGCCTGCCGATCGACAAGGTCTACGTCGAGACCGGTTCGCAGATCGAGCGCGAGGTCTACCTCTCTCTCACCCTGAACCGCGACAAGGGCCGCATTGCCCTGATCGCATCAAGCGCCGGTGGCATGGACATCGAGGAGGTGGCCCACCACACGCCGGAGAAGATCGTCACGGTGAACGTGCATCCGGCCGCGGGCCTGCAGCCGTACCAGTGCCGCGAGCTGGCCTTCGCGCTCGGTTTTTCGGGTCCGCAGATCGCATCCTTCCAGAAGATCGCGCAGGCGCTGTATGCGCTGTACCTGGAGCAGGACGCGAGCCTGGTGGAGATCAACCCGCTGATCGTCACCAAGGGCGGGGATCTGCTGGCGCTGGATGCCAAGATCAACATCGACGACAACGCGCTGTTCCGCCACAAGGACCTCGTCGCGATGCGCGACCGCGCGCAGGAGGACCCCGCGGAGGCCAAGGCCGCCGAGCACGAGCTGAACTACGTCTCGCTCGATGGCGACATCGCCTGCATGGTCAATGGCGCGGGCCTGGCCATGGCCACCATGGACGTCATCAAGCTGCACGGCGGTGCGCCGGCAAACTTCCTGGACGTGGGCGGTGGCGCCACCGCCGAGCGTGTCACGGCGGCCTTCCAGCTGATCCTGTCCAACCCCAAGGTCACCGCCATCCTGGTGAACATCTTCGGCGGCATCGTGCGCTGCGACCTGATCGCCGAGGGTGTGATCACCGCGGTGAAGAACGTCGGCGTGCAGGTGCCGGTGGTGGTGCGCCTGGAAGGCACCAATGCGCCGCAGGCGCGGGAGCTTCTGGCCAGGAGCGGGCTCACCATCACCCCGGCCTCGGACCTCACCGATGCGGCCAGGAAGGTCGTCGGCCTCGCGGGTGGCAACACCGGCGGCGTCGCCGGCTCGGCCGGCGCTGGAAAGCAAAAGTAAGTTGACGAGGGTTTCAAAGACATGAGCATCCTGATCGACAAGAACACCCGCGTCATCTGCCAGGGTTTCACGGGTAAGCAGGGCACGTTCCACTCCGAGCAATGTCTGGCCTACGGCACCAGGCTGGTGGGCGGCACCACCCCCGGTCGCGGTGGCAGCAAGCACCTGGGTCTGCCGGTGTACGACACCGTGGACCAGGCGGTGCGCGACACGGGTGCCACGGTGAGCATGATCTACGTGCCGGCGCCGTTCGCGGCCGATGCCATCCTGGAGGCGGTCGACGCCGGCGTGGACCTGGTGGTGGCCATCACCGAGGGCATCCCGGTGAACGACATGATCAAAGTGAAAGCCGCGCTGGCCAACTCCGCTACGCGCCTGGTGGGCCCGAACTGCCCCGGCGTGATCACACCGGACGAGTGCAAGATCGGCATCATGCCGGGCTTCATTCACAAGAAAGGCTGTGTCGGCATCGTCTCCCGCTCGGGCACGCTGACCTACGAGGCGGTGTTCCAGACCACGGCCGAAGGTCTGGGCCAGAGCACCTGCGTCGGCATCGGCGGAGACCCGGTGCGCGGCCTGAATTTCGTCGACGTGCTCGCACTGTTCGAGCGCGATCCGGGCACCGAGGGCATCATCCTGGTCGGTGAGATCGGCGGCAGCGACGAGGAGGCCGCGGCGCACTACATCCACCGCTTCGTCACCAAGCCGGTGGTCGCCTACATCGCGGGCGTCACTGCGCCGGCGGGCAAGCGCATGGGTCATGCCGGCGCCATCGTCGCGGGCGGCAAGGGCACGGCGGCCGACAAG
>DAIDKA010000199.1 GCA_027451085.1 Gammaproteobacteria bacterium | reverse complement strand
ATGTCGATGTGCGGCATTCTGGAGCGGCCGTGTCGTGCGGACCTGGGCACCGGCGCGCGCATCACGGACAGGCGCGCGGCCTGCACCGTCCTGATCGCGATCACCTTGTGCAGCAGCGCGAGCGGATTGCAGCTGACGCGGACATCATCAGCCTCCAGCCAGACCCCCTTGCGATCGGTCAGCTGCAATTGCTTGAGCGTCAGGTGCGAGGGGAAGCTGCCGCCGAGTCCGGTGAGACGGACCTCACCACGGGTCAGATCCTGTGTGAGCTGTTCGACCCACTGGTGTCCGGCTGCTGTATCGCCCAGCACCAGCAGCGTGCCGGCCAGCAGCAGGATCAGCGCCGCCAGCGCAGCGAACGACCACGATGCGATGCGGGCCGCCCTGCGCATCAGAACGCCTGTCCCAGGCCGATGTAGACCTCGAAGCGGTCGTCGCCGGGTGTGCGATGCACCGGTAGCGCCAGATCGACGCGCAGTGGACCGATGGCGGTGTAATAGCGGAAACCCGCTCCGACGCCCAGTTGCATCTGGCCTGCGAAGGGCTGCGCGCTCTCCCCCACTCTGCCGCCGTCGATGAACACCGCTGCGCCGTAGTTGAGGCCGAACCGTTGCCGCAGTTCCGCACTGACCGCATCCATGGACACACCGCCCACCGGTGTACCGTCTGAGAACGTGGGTCCCACCGACTGGAAGCGAAAACCGCGGATGGTGCCGCTGCCGCCGGCGTAGAAACGCTGGTCGGGTGGCAGGGCGATGTCGCTGGCTCCTTCGGCAAAACCGGTCATGCCGCGCAGCGCCAGCACCGTGCGGCCCGGGGCCTCGGCCAGGAACTGGTCGAGATCCACGTATGTCGAAACGTGGAACTGGGTGATGATGAACATCGCATTCGGGGGTCCGAGCGACAGGGTCGGCGCGATGGTCGCTCCCATGCGCACGCCATGCGTCGGGTCGGCCGTCGGTGACGGCAGGTCGGTGGAATCGTAGTTGAAGCCGACCGGCAGCGCGAACATGGTGTAGTGGAAAGTGTCGTGGCCCAGGATGGGCAGTTCCTGCGGCTGGTTGATGCTTTCCTGTGTTGCAGACAGGGCGACGCTCGCGCTCCATTGCGAGGAGAACTTGTGCATCAGCGTCGTGGCGGCGGTCTCCGCAATCTGGTCATAGGCCAGCAGCGACTGGTTGATGGCCGTGAGAGACAGCTGCAGTGACTGCTCGTTCTGCATGAAGTGCGGGAAGGTCAGCTGGGCGTTGAGGTCATAGCCTATGCCATTGGTGGCGTTGCCGTTGATGTTGATCACCGAGGCCGACAGATTCAGCTGTTCAGCGCCGCCGAGGAAGTTGCGGTCGCTCCAGGTGACACCGCCGCTGCCGCCCAGATCGCTGGAATAGGCCGCGTTCAGCGTCACGGCGTGGCGCTTGCGCTCGCTCACGGTGAACGTCACCGGCACGCGGCCGTCGGCGTCTGCCTGTGTTCCCAGCGTGGCATCGACCGTGCCGAAGACGCCCGTGTCGAGAAGATTGCGCCGCGCCTGTTCAACCTTGGCGGCGCTGTAGAGTTCGCCGCTCTTGAGCCCCAGCACGCTGCGCGCCCGGTGCATGCGCATGCGTTCGAGGCCGTTGATCTGGATCTGTCCGATGCGGGCGACGACCCCGGTTGCGACGTGGAACTTCAGGTCCAGCTGCTGGCTGTCGGGCAGCTCGAAAGCCTGGGGTGGGTCAACCTTGGCGAAGGCGTAGCCCTGGTTCTGCAGGGCGGTCAGCAGCCGCGCCGCGCCAGCCAGCACGTCCGCGGCCACCGCCGGCTGGCCCGGCCTGAGCCCCAGGGCCTGGCGCGCTGCGGCCGGCACGGCGCCGTCGAGTTCGATCCTGCGCAGGTGGTAGAGGGGTCCTGGCGTGAACGACACCGACACCCGGGCATCCGTGCCCGCCGGCAGCGCCGCCAGCCGGTCCCCGAGGGTAATGTCGGACACGTCCTGCCCGTCGACTGTGATGCGTACGGCGCCCTGGTAGTAACCGTAGCTCTCCAGCACCACGCGCAAGCGGTCGAGGTCCGTGCGCGCCCGGGCGATGAGCCC
>DAIDKA010000198.1 GCA_027451085.1 Gammaproteobacteria bacterium | reverse complement strand
CCGTACAGATCGGCGGTCAGCGTGACCGGCTGGCCGACCCTCATCGAGTCGATCTGCAGCTCCTTGAAGTTGGCGTCCACCCACACATGCTGCAGCGGCACGATGGCCATCAGCACCGAGCCGGGCGCAACGCGCTGGCCGAGCTGCACGTTGCGGCGCGCGACGTAGCCGGACACCGGTGCGGGCAGGGTGGCGCGCGCCAGGTTGAGGAACGCTGCGTGCACGGCCGCGGCGGCATCACGCACGTCAGGATGGTCTGCGACGGTGGTGCCGTCGATACGGGCCCGGGTGGCGGTCAGCTGCTGTTTTGCGGCCAGCAGTGCGGCCTGCGCGGCGGCTGTGGCCTCGCGGGCGTGCTGCAGTTCCTCGCCGGAGACGGCGCCGCTGGCAGCCAGATGCTCACGCCGGGTGAGATCATGCGTGGCGTTGTCGAGGTCCGCCTGCCGGATGCCGACGGCGGCCTGCAGCTGGGCCTCCGTGGCAAACAGGCTGCGCACGGCGCGCACGGTGTTGGCAAGTTTTGCTTCTGCGCTGTCCAGGGCCACCTTGGCGTCGGCGGGGTCCAGCTGCACCAGGGTCTGGCCCTGGTTGACGAACTGGGTGTCGTCGGCGCCGATGCCGACCACGGTGCCCGCGATCTGCGGGGTGAGCTGCACCACGTTGCCGGCGACGTAGGCGTCGTCGGTGGTTTCGCGCCACCGCAGCACGGAGTTCCAGTACAGGTAGTAGCCGGCGGCGATGACCACCAGTGCAACGCCGACGAGGAGCAGCAGCCGCAGGCGCTTGCCGTTGCCATTGCCGGCGGTGGGGGCGGGGGTGTTCATGGATGGTGCTCCTCGAAGGCAGCGACCGGGGGCGTGAAGCCGCCGCCCAGCGCGCGGGTGAGATCAATGGTGGCGATCAGGGTCTGGGCCGACAGCTGCGCGTTGAGCGTGCGCTGCGACAGCAACTGGCTTTCCGTGCTGAGCACATTCAGGTGGTTGGTCAGGCCCTCACGGTAGCGGGCGATGGCCAGGTCATAGGCCTGCTGCGCGGTGGTCAGGCCGTCGTGGGCGTCCCGCCGCAGCAGGTCCAGGCTGCGCATGGCGGTGAGGGCGTCGGCGACATCGTGCAGTCCCTCATCCAGCGCCTTGTTGTACTGTTCCACCGCGGCGTCGTAGTCGGCGTCACGGCCCGCGAGCGCGGCGCGGCGCCGGCCGGCATCGAACAGCGGCAGGGTGATCGCCGGGGCCACGCCATACTGGCGGTTGGCCCAGGTCAGGAACGCCGCGGTGCCCAGGTTCTGGAACCCCGCGAAGGCGATGAGATTGACGTTGGGATAGAAGTCGGCGTGGGCGGCTGCGATGCCGCGCGCGGCCGCTTCGACCCGCCAGCGCTGCGCCAGCAGGTCAGGACGGTGGCCCAGCAGCTCCGACGGCACCGAGGTGGGCAGGACGTCACCGCCGGCAGCCTGGATCTGCGGGTGCTGGATGGTCAGCGCGCGGTCGGGGCCGGCGCCGATCAGCGCGGCCAGGGCGTTGCGTGCCTGTTCGGTGGACTCCACCAGCAGCCCGATCTGCTCGCGCGCGGCCGGCACGGCCGCTTCGGCCTGCCGCACTTCCATCATGGAATCCAGGCCTTCGTGGTTGCGCTGGCGCGTGAGGTCGAGGATCTGCTGGCGCTGTTTGAGCGTGTCGTTGGCGATGTCGAGCTGCTGGTAGTCACCGGCCATCTGCGCATAGATGCGCGCGATGCTCACGGTGAGCGTGAGGCGTGCGGCCTGGGAGTCGAGTTGCGCGGCCCGCGCCGTGCCCACCGCGCTTTCATAGGTCGCGCGGTTCTTGCCCCACAGGTCGAGGTTCCAGCTCAGCATCGCGTTGATCTGTTCAAATCCGGCCCAGGCGCCGTTGTACGGCGGGGGGATGAAACCGTTCTGCGCAAAGCGGCCTGCCGCGCCCTGGCCGCTGATCTCGGCGCCCGGCTTGCGAGTGGTATCGGCGGCGGCGGCCAGTGCCAGCGCCTGGCGCAGGCGGGCATCGGCGATGCGCAGATCGGGGTTGCCGGCGAGCGCCTCGTCCATGAGCCGGTCCAGCTGCGGATCGCCGAAGGCCTGCCACCACTGCGGCTGCGGCCAGGCGGCGGCATCGATGCGGGCGGCCTGCAGTGTCCGCTGCGCCTGCAGCTGATCGGGGTCCTGCAGCGTGGACCGGGCATGCAGGCCGCGGCTGCTGGCGCAGGCGGCGAGCAACGCGGCACTGATCGCCGGCAGCAGCAGGCGCAAGGTACGGTTCATGGCTGCGGCTCCGAAATATTGCGCAACATGCGCAGCAACAGGGATTCCAGCTGATCGGCTTCCTCCTGGCTGAAATCGCCAAGCGAGCGGTTCATCACCTGCATCGACACTTCGCGCAACCGCGGGTATGCGTTTCTGCCGGCCGGGGTCAGCTCCAGCAGCACCACGCGGCGGTCCGTGTCCGAACGGCTGCGGTGGATCAGACCCTTGGCCTCCAGCCGGTCCAGCATGCGGGTCATGGCGCCAGCGTCGTAGGCGTCCTGCTTGCACAGTTCGGAAATGGCGACGGGGCGGTCGTGACTCGCCAGCCGCACCAGCACGATGAACTGCGCCGCAGTGATGTCCAGCGGCCCGAGCACTTCGTCCCGGACCAGGTCGACGGCCAGGGCGCTCAGCAGCTGGCCCCGGACCTTACCCATGAGGGAGCCCAGCGCAGCCAGCGGCTGGTAGCTGTCGAGGTTGTAGATGCCCATGGAAGCTTCCCGTCCGGGCTTTTGCCCATGCAATAACTGCCTAGGCAAGTAATTTAATTACCCGGACGGGTAACTGCAAACGGGAAAGCTCCCCCTTAAGAGGCAGAGCAAGCTCCTGCTTGTGGAATTATCTCAGGAAATCAATACTTTGCTGATATCAACAGGTTCATGGGCAGGTGCCGGGTCCACCGCACCGGCCAGGTCCTTGAGCTCCAGCCACTCGCGGTTGTACAGCCGCGACTGGTACTTGGCGCCGCCATCACACAGCACGGTGACGATGGTATGGCCGGGACCCAGCTGGCGGGCGAGCCGCACGGCCGCTGCCACGTTGATGCCGCTGGTGCTGCCGCAGAACAGCCCGTCCTCGCGCAGTAGCCGGTACACGCAGCGCACGGTGTCGCTGTCTTCGATGTGCAGCGCGTCGTCCAGCGGGGCGTCCTTGAAGTTCTCGGTGATGCGGGCGATGCCGATACCCTCGGTGATGGACCCCGAGCCCGTTGCCTTGAGCGCGCCGTGCGTCACGAACTCGTACAGCGCGCTGCCCGGTGGATCGGCCAGCACGCAGCGGATGGCCTTGTTGCGGCTCTTGAGGTACTCGGCAGTACCGGCAAGCGTGCCGCCGGTGCCGGCGGAGGCGACGAAGGCATCCACCCGGCCGTTGGTCTGCAGCCAGATCTCAGGGCCGGTGGTGTCGATGTGGGCCTGGCGGTTCGCGGTGTTGTCGAACTGGTTGGCCCAGATGGCGCCGTTCAGGCTGGCTGCCAGACGCTGGGAGACCTTCTGGTACTGGTTGGGATTGCTGTAGGGCACCGCCGGGACTTTGTGCACCTGCGCGCCCAGCATCGCAAGCAGGGCGTATTTCTCCGGCGACTGGTTGTCGGGCATGACGATGACGCAGCGGTAGCCGCGCTCGTTGCAGATGTGGGCCAGGCCGATGCCGGTGTTGCCGGCGGTGCCCTCGACCACCGTGCCGCC